>NZ_JAKUFX010000005.1:0-111593 GCF_022663635.1 Bacillus cereus group sp. BfR-BA-01356
AGTATTTTACATAAAATACTGGTCTAGTTTCGTGATGTCTTTTTTAAGCAATTTGTCCTTTGATAACTTCAAAAGATATTATTTTTCAGTTGACATACTACCGCAGGTCTTTCAAGTAAAAAAATACATTTAGAACATAACATGTTTTGAGTAAATTCGACAATGGAAATGTATAAAAGTATGCCTCGAAAATGACAATAAAATTAACTGCTATATGTACGATGTATAAAATCATGAAACGAAATGTGCAAATATAGTATAGGAGGGAAGAATTCCGGTGAAAAAGATGGAGAGAATTTTTATTCGTATATTAATAATACAATGCATTTGTCTTTCTGTTGTGCAATTGTTATTTATACATAAGTCATCAGTGAAATATTTATCTAAAATTGTTTATTATGAAGGTGTCATGGTAAAAAGCAAAGTGGAAATCTTGCAGGTGAATAGGTAGTTTTCATTTTCTTCTATGAAGGATTATGCTACAATAATTGAGGATTTAATGACGTGAAGCAAATGAGAAGAAGCAGGGTGAACACCTGCTTTTCGTTTTGTTTTATAAGTGAAAAAATGAGGTGTTACAATGGATAAACGAATTTCAATTGCTATAGATGGTCCAGCAGCTGCTGGGAAAAGTACAGTGGCAAAAGTTGTTGCGAAGGAACTTTCTTACGTTTATATTGATACAGGCGCAATGTACCGTACGCTTACATATGCAGCCCTTGAACAAAAAGTAGACATTGAAAATGAAGAGCAGTTAATGGAAGTTGTAAAGAATGTAAATATTGAGTTTCAGCAAGGAGAAAATACACAGCTTGTATTTTTAAATGGACAAGATGTTTCTGAAGTAATTCGTACACCTGATGTGACGAATCGAGTATCTATTGTAGCGAAACATCGCCTTGTTCGTGAAGAAATGGTACGTCGTCAGCAAGAGTTAGCGAAAAAAGGCGGCGTTGTAATGGACGGCCGTGATATTGGTACACATGTATTACCGGATGCTGAAGTGAAAATCTTTATGCTTGCTTCTGTTGAAGAAAGAGCGGAAAGAAGACATTTAGAAAATTTAAATAAAGGTTTCGATTCTAATTTAGAGCAGCTAAAAGAAGAAATTGCTCAGCGTGATAAATTAGATTCAGAACGCGAAGTTTCTCCACTAAAAAAGGCTGATGATGCATTGGAATTAGATACGACTTCTTTATCAATTGAAGAAGTTGTCCAAAAAATTATGAGCATTGTTTCTGGAGTGTTTGCGAAATAAAGAAAGGGGATAGTCCTCTTTCTTTTTTTGTTTAAATAGAAATGTAAAGGATACGTGAATTGTGAGTCTCTTTCCTTGACAAATGAGCTGATTTGTAAGAAGTTAGTTAAAGAGGAATGAAACTGTCAGAATATATTCGCTATTATATTTCAAAACATACTTTTTTCAAGCTGGTTTTGCTGTATACTATTTATATAGGTTTAATATATTTTCTTGTGAATGTTATTGAAAAAGAGTATGTGATGAGAAATTCTTAAACATGCAAATGAAAACTTTGTTTTCATTTCGTATATACATAAAAAATGCTTTGTCAATTCTGTAGGGAGGTATTTCCATGGTAGAGAAAATGAATGAAGAAGTTATGGATTCAAAAGAATTACAAGTTGGTGACGTTGTTACAGGTTCTGTAACGAAGGTTGAAGAGAAACAAGTGCTTGTAAATGTTGGATACAAAACAGATGGCGTAATTCCAATTAGTGAATTAGCTAACGTTCATATTGAAAAAGCAAGCGATGTTGTAGAATTAGATCAAACACTAGAGTTGAAAATTATTAAATTAGAAGAAGATGATCTTGTCTTATCTAAACGTGCTGTTGATGCAGAAAAAGCATGGGTAGAACTACAAGAGAAATTTACTTCTGGTCATGTATTTGATGTTACTGTAAAAGATATTGTGAATGGCGGATTAGTTGTGGACCTTGGTGTTCGCGGTTTTATTCCAGCTTCACTTGTAGAAGTACATTATGTAGAAGACTTTACTGACTATAAAGGTAAAACATTAGCGGTGAAAATTGTTGAATTAGACCGTGAAAAAAATCGTGTAATCCTTTCGCATAAAGCGGTAGTAGAATTAGAACTAGATTCTAAGAAAAAAGAAGCAATTTCTTCATTAAAAGAAGGGGACGTTGTTGAAGGAACAGTACAACGATTAACTGACTTTGGCGCATTCGTTAACGTTGGTGGAGTGGACGGTTTAGTTCACATTTCACAAATTTCACACGAACGTGTAGAGCAACCTTCTGAAGTGTTAGAGCAAGGTCAAAAGGTTAAGGTAAAGGTGTTATCTGTTGATGCTGATACACAACGTATTTCTTTATCAATTAAAGCAGCTCAACCAGGACCTTGGGAAAACGTTGCTGGCGAAATAAAAGCTGGAGATATTCGTGAGGGAGTAGTAAAACGCCTTGTTACATTTGGTGCATTCGTTGAGATTTTACCGGGCGTTGAAGGGCTTGTACACGTATCTCAAATTGCAAATCGTCACGTGAAAAATCCGAATGAAGTATTGGAAATGGGACAAGAAGTAAAAGTGAAAGTACTTGAAGTTCACGTAGCAGAGAAACGTATTTCTTTAAGTATAAAAGAAGCGCTTGAGGAAAATAATGTAACTGAAGATTATAGTCAGTATGAGCCAAATGCTGATTCTGCTACTTTCCAATTAAGTGATATTATTGGTGAACAACTGAAAAAATTAAAGAAATAATGAGGGGTACAAGTGGTAAGGGCAAAACGTAAATTAGATCATATTGAATACGCTCTTTCTACTGGTCAGTCTCGTACGCATGGCTTTCATGATATTGATTTTGTGCATCAAAGCTTGCCAAATTCAAATTATGACACAATAACATGTGAAACAAAAATCGGCGAACTTTCACTAAGTTCGCCGATTTTTATCAATGCGATGACTGGTGGTGGAGGAGAGAAAACGTTACATATTAATGAGCAATTAGCATATGTAGCGAAACATCATAACCTTGCTATGGCTGTAGGTTCGCAAATGGCGGCGTTAAAAGATGAAAGTGAAGCTGCTTCTTATAAGGTGATTAGAAAGGTAAACCCAAATGGTATTTTCTTTGCTAATTTAGGTAGTGAGGCAACTATCGAACAGGCAGAGCGCGCCGTTGATATGATTGAAGCGAATGCATTACAAATTCATTTAAATGTCATACAAGAGTTAACGATGCCAGAAGGAGACCGTGATTTTACTGGAGTACTTCAGCGCATTGAGAAAATTGTTTTAAATAGTAAAGTTCCTATCATTGTAAAAGAAGTTGGATTTGGGATGAGTAAGGAAACAATGCAACAGTTAGTGAACGTAGGTGTAACAGCAATTGATATTGGTGGGCAAGGTGGTACGAATTTTGCTGCTGTTGAAAACGAAAGAAGACAGCGAATGCTTTCTTATTTTAATAACTGGGGCATACAAACGGCAACCTCGATTATTGAAGCAACCTCTACAAATAATAACCTCTCTTTTATTGCATCTGGGGGTATACAAACAGCGCTTGACGTAGCGAAAGCAATCGCATTAGGGGCGAATACAACTGCGTTTGCTGGTTATTTTTTACGTATTTTAATGCAAGATGGTATCGAGAAGTTAGTAGATGAAATTGAGCTTCTACATACAGATTTGAAATTTATAATGACAGCTCTTGGTGCGAAGACGATAGAAGAGTTGCAATCTGTACCTCTTGTTGTAAAGGGTGAAACATATCATTGGTTAATGCAGCGTGGTATTGATACTGCGCATTATAGTAGGAGATAAAAAATCAACCATTCGGTTGATTTTTTTTGTTCTATTCTTTTTCGTAATATAAAGTGGAGAATGGAATTAGTATTATATAAAAATATCATTTCGTAAAAATTGTAATTGAAAAAGGGTTGAAAAATGTAGGTGGTGTGTTGTCGAATTACTGGAGAGAACTTAATTTTTAATGGGAATAGGTGAAGGTAAAAAGAAGTAATGGGAGGATATAGTATGCGAAATATTATTTCAATATAAATAGAAATCATTAAACTGATTATGTAAAAGACGGTTTCGTACAATATAGAAACCGTCTTTTTGTATTAATTAGTGCTGGTTTTGTTTTCGAGCCTGTTCTGGTGTATCAAGTCCAGTTGCACCTGGATATTGTAGTGATTGATCACGATCGGATTCAACGCGGCGTGATTCTCGTAGTTTTCGTTCTTGGCGATCTTTACCCATAATGAATAACACCTCCTTGTTAAAAGTGTTGCTGTTATAAGAAAAAACTATGCGTAAATAAAGTGGATTAACTTTCATAAAAAGTTCCCATAATGGAAAACATAGGAGGTGAAGTTGATGGATGGAAGTACTTTTTATTTTGTAGCTTGGATAGGGTGGATCATTGTAACCTTTTTTATGAAAAAGGACCCTATCCGGTGGAAGTTAGGCGCTTGTATACTGATTTTTATAATTTGCTCTCCGTTACATGTAACGATTGCCTCATTCGTGGTATCAGTAAATGCTCTTTTACTTTGTATTATTTCTTTTATAGGGATCACGCTATATTCCGTCTGGAAAAAATTGTATAGCTTACTTTCGGCACTTATTATTGCAATGTTATATACAAGTTTTCATCTGTTAGAAATATATGATCCGATTTGGATTGTGGTGGATAGAGTGTTTCTGCTAAGTAGTGCTCTTGTGTATGCATCGGTGTTATTGCATGGGGATCGCATATTACGATTATGTTCTCTATATGTAGGGATGTTACAAGGAGAGCTGCTAGTGACATTTATTTTTAGGAAATTGAATTTTCCATATGATTACGGTAGTTTAGCATTTTTTGATATCGTCGCCATTTCTACATTATTCATGGCAATATTGTTTTGGATTGCAAAAGCATCAGTATACATGGAACGGTTTAAGAGAAAAACACGTAAAAGAAAGGCGAGGGTAATACATGACTGAATATACACCAGCCATTTTATGCGGCGTAATAGCGGGGACAGTTACAAGGGTGCTAATGCTTCGGACGGATACGCGGCAATATCCGACGAGGCTACATGGGAAAATTATTCATATTGCAATGGGGTTAATTGCAGCTGCTTTAGGAGCGATTGCAATCCCGTCTATTTTGAAAAAAGATTTTTCTGCCATTACATTTCTTACATTAGCAGCGACACAATTTCGTGATGTACGTAATATGGAAAGAAATACGCTTCAACAATTAGATGGGTATGAGCTCGTACCGCGTGGAAATACATACATTGAAGGAATTGCATTGGTTTTTGAAAGTCGCAACTATTTGGCAATGTTAACGTCGTTTGCAACGACGTTTGCGTATATAGGATTCCGTTCATGGATTGCAGGAGTAATTATGGCTATAATCGCATTTTTTATCGCGAAAAAATTAATGTCTGGTAAAAGGCTACATGATCTTGTTGAAATTGAGCACGTTCCGCTTCGTTTTGAAGGAGCAGGGCTTTATATTGACAATATTTACATTATGAATATTGGATTGCCAGCAAGACAAGAAGAAATTATGAAATATGGTATGGGTTTTATTTTAAAGCCGAAATCAATTGATGCGATGGTTACAATCTCAAATTTAGGGCAACGACAAGCTATTTTACACGATGTTTCAGTAGCGTTAGGGATTTATAGAGATTCTGGTACACCAGCGCTTGTACCGTTAGCAAAGCGTGATTTAGAGGATGGCAGGGTTGGGATTTTTGTCCTGCCGCAAGATCAAGATGCAGAGAAAGCGATAGGTGTCATAGGAAATGTACCAACGTTAGAAAGTGCTGTCCATATGTCATCGGAAGCCCCAAAAGGAAGGGGAGATAAGAGATGATGTTAGAAAGTGTTATTCTGGCAGTTATAACAACGACTCCAGAAAAATTTGCAGGTGGTGCTCCTTTATTCGTTTGCGAATCGACGGAGGAACTAGAATTTGTTGCAAATAATTTAGAAGCAATTTTAGATGGTATTGCACATCGCTTACAAGAGAATGTATATATTATTGTGAAACATTAGCAACGTGTGTTATAATGTGAGGTGTTTTGATACGTTGAGAAATATTCTGGAATGCAAATCCCTTCTTGCACAAAGAAGGGTTTTTTACATAATAAACAGAAGCAAGTTGAAAGGATGAAAGTATATGCCGAAACCAGTAATAGCGATAGTAGGTCGCCCGAACGTAGGGAAATCTACTATTTTCAATAGAATTGTTGGAGAAAGAGTTTCAATCGTAGAAGATATTCCAGGTGTAACGCGCGATCGTATTTATAGCGCTGGAGAATGGTTAAATCATGAATTTAACATTATTGATACGGGCGGAATTGATATTGGAGACGAGCCGTTTTTGACACAAATTCGTCAACAAGCTGAAGTAGCAATTGATGAAGCGGATGTTATCATTTTTATGACAAACGGTCGTGACGGTGTAACAGCAGCTGATGAAGAAGTTGCAAAAATTTTATATCGTTCAAATAAACCGGTTGTACTTGCAGTAAATAAAGTGGACAATCCGGAAATGCGCAGTGACATTTATGACTTTTATGCATTAGGATTTGGCGAACCATTCCCAATTTCAGGTACACACGGATTAGGGTTAGGTGACTTACTAGACGAAGCTGCACAACATTTTCCAAAGATTGAAGAAGACGGATATGATGAAGACACAATTCGTTTCTCTTTAATTGGACGTCCAAACGTAGGGAAATCATCACTTGTAAATGCTCTTCTTGGTCAAGAGCGTGTAATTGTTAGTAATGTAGCAGGAACAACTCGTGATGCTGTCGATACACCATATAGTAAAGATGGAAAAGATTATGTAATTATTGATACAGCTGGTATGCGTAAAAAAGGAAAAGTGTATGAAAGTACAGAAAAATATAGTGTACTTCGTGCGCTAAGAGCGATTGAACGTTCTGACGTTGTTTTAGTCGTTTTAGATGGTGAAGAAGGAATTATTGAGCAAGATAAAAAAATCGCTGGATATGCTCATGATTCAGGGCGAGCTGTTGTTATCGTTGTAAATAAATGGGATGCAGTGAAAAAAGACGAAAAAACAATGAAAGCATTTGAAGAAAATATCCGTGCTCATTTCCAATTCTTAGAATACGCACCAATTGTGTTCTTATCTGCAAAAACGAGAAAACGTACACAAACATTAATACCGGTTATCGATGAGGTAAATGAAAGTCATAGTATCCGTATTCAAACGAACGTATTAAACGATGTAATTATGGATGCGGTAGCGATGAATCCGACGCCAACTCATAATGGTAGCCGTCTGAAAATTTTCTATGCAACACAAGTTGCGGTAAAACCACCGACATTTGTTGTGTTTGTAAACGATCCAGAATTATTGCACTTCTCATATGAGCGTTTCTTAAAGAATCGCTTACGTGAATCATTTGGCTTCGTAGGAACGCCGATTCACATTATCGCTAGAGCAAGAGACTAATGGAGAGGATGTGATTTTATGACAAAAATCACAGTAGTAGGAGCAGGTAGCTGGGGAACAGCGTTAGCGATGGTATTAGCTGACAATGGACATGATGTACGTATTTGGGGAAATCGCCCAGAACTTATGGATGAAATTAATACGAAACATGAGAATAGTCGATATCTCCCAGGCATTACATTGCCAAGCACAATCGTAGCCTACTCTTCTTTAGAAGAAGCATTAGTAGATGTAAATACAGTACTGCTAGTAGTACCAACGAAAGCGTACAGAGATGTATTACAAGAGATGAAAGAAATTGTTACTGAACCAATTACTTGGATTCATGCGAGCAAAGGAATTGAACCTGGTACGTCAAAACGTATTTCGGAAGTGATTGAGGAAGAAATTCCAGAGCACTTAATTAAAGATGTTGTTGTACTGTCTGGACCGAGTCATGCTGAAGAAGTCGGTTTACGACAAGCGACAACAGTTACGTCTGCAGCAAAGCGTATGGAAGCGGCTGAGGAAGTGCAAGATTTATTTATGAATAGTTATTTTCGTGTATACACAAATCCAGATATCGTTGGAGTTGAACTTGGTGGTGCGTTAAAAAATATTATCGCATTAGCTGCTGGTATAACTGATGGTCTTGGATTAGGTGATAATGCAAAGGCGGCATTGATGACACGTGGTTTAACAGAGATTGCTCGTTTAGGAAGAAAAATGGGCGGGAATCCGTTAACGTTTGCTGGTCTAACTGGTATGGGAGACTTAATTGTAACTTGTACAAGTGTTCATAGCCGAAATTGGCGCGCTGGAAATATGCTTGGAAAAGGACACTCTTTAGAAGAAGTGTTAGAAAGCATGGGTATGGTTGTGGAAGGTGTAAGAACAACGAAAGCTGCTCATGAATTGGCAGAGAAAATGGAAGTTGAAATGCCGATTACAGCTGCTTTATATGACGTGCTGTTCAATGGGAATAACGTAAAAGATGCAGTAGGCTCATTGATGGGACGTGTTCGAAAACATGAAGTGGAAGCTATACCTGATTTACTGTAAAGAAAAGCGACAGAAGTACATTTGTACTTCTGTCGCTTTTTTATTTTTTGGGTCTTTTCACCATTTTTTCATTTTTGCATAGGATGAAGAGTAACTTGAGGAGAGGGTGAAAAGAATGGATAATAATATTTTTAATAATATTGAGAAGGAAGCGAAAGTAAATAAAGAGGATATTTTTAAATTAGCATCATCCGTGCAAAATGCGAATTTACGTGATGAAACTGTACTTCGTCAATTAATTCATCAAGTGGCTCTTATGGCGGGACGTGAAGTGCCGAAAGAGCAAGAGGATCAAATTGTAAAAGCGATTATTAATAATAATATGCCAACAGATTTTGGCTCGTTAAGCAAAATGTTTAAAAAATAAATTATGAGAAACAAAGAGTTTGGAGATTGCATATGATAGCCATGAAAGAATGGGAATAGAGCTGTTTTTGGGCATATTTGGTCAACCGAAGCGAGAGATACAATCGCTTCGGTTTTATTTTTGCCTAGATTGGTGAGAAATGCTGGAAAACCTATTGATTAAAGTTACATACTCGCGATTTGTAGTAAAATGTTCTTTTTGTATTTGCTTAAAGATTTTAATTTGTTAAAATAGTATAAAAATAGATTAATAAAAAGGGGTGTGTATATGTCAGAAGGGCTTATGAAAATGTGGTTGGCTTTAGGGGCAATTGGATTTATGTTTTTTGCAGTAAGTTTTATTTTATTAAGTAGACATAGAATAAAGAATAAATTTTTGAAAGGGATTACAGCGTTAGTAGCGTACACCCTTATGATTGTGTCAGGAATTGTTATTTTTCTTGTTGTATTTAGTGGACCTGTACAGCAGTAAATGGAATGGTCTCGAAAATACTACATACGGAGCAAATTAGATTAGTATGAAAAGGTGATGCTAGTGAAAAAATTCCATATTATTTTAATATTTTGTTGTATGAGCCTTTTAACGGGGTGTCTGTATCCGAAAGAAAATATGAAGCAAAATGCGGTTCCTTATGAAGATCAGCTACAGGTTGTTCAAAAAGCTGTTGTGACATTTAAGGAGCAAAATGATGGGATATTGCCAATTAAGACGAGGGATATGAGTACACCTATTTATCAAAAGTATCCAATCGATTTTCAACAGATTGCCCCGCGTTACATACAAGAAGCGCCAGGGAATGCGTATGAAAGTGGAGGAGTATATCAATACGTATTAATAGACGTTGAAACAAATCCGACAGTAAAGTTAATTGATGTTAGGATGGCTGAACAAATTCAGGAACTATCTTTAAAGCTTAGGATGTATCGTGATGAACATCAATATCCACCTTTTAAAAAAGTAATTTCAGATGGTGTATATGAATTGGATTTCAAAAAACTAGGATATAAAGATGTGCCACAAGTGACAAGTCCATATTCTGGTAAAGGACTTCCTTTTGTAATTAATGAAAAAGGAGAAGTTTTTGTTGATTATAGAATCGACTTATATGACGCTTTGAAAAAAAATGAAGGGCAGTTTACAGAGGGAGAAGATATTCGAAATATACTTTCGAAAGGTTCCCCGTTTGTACCAGCTTATTCTTTACCGTACACAGTAAAGGACGGAGAACCAATTTTTTTAAAATGATAAGTCATGAACCTTTCTTTTAGTGAATAAGTTCTAGAAGAAAGGTTTTTTATGTTATACAACTTACGATGCAAACAAAAGATATTTTTTAATAGTCATATGAAATTGGACAAAATTATATGATATATTGTCCGAACTTCTAGAATACCATTATATTATATCAGATATTATAGGCAACGTTAGAGAAGGTATTAGTTGACTATAAACGCGGAATTATTCCCAAAAATTTTGAGGGAGGGAATCACTTGGAAAAGGTAGATATTTTTAAAGATATTGCAGAACGAACAGGCGGTGATATTTATTTTGGAGTTGTAGGAGCTGTTCGAACAGGGAAATCAACATTCATTAAAAAATTTATGGAACTTGTAGTTATTCCAAATATTGAGAATGAGTCTGACCGTCAAAGAGCGCAGGATGAATTGCCTCAAAGTGCTGCTGGTCGTACAATTATGACGACGGAACCGAAGTTTGTTCCAAACCAAGCGGTTTCTATCGAAGTAGATGAAGGACTTGAAGTGAATATTCGATTAGTAGATTGTGTTGGATATACGGTTCCTGGAGCGAAGGGCTATGAAGATGAGAATGGCCCGCG
Source organism: Bacillus cereus group sp. BfR-BA-01356 (assembly GCF_022663635.1). Lineage (NCBI taxonomy): Bacteria > Bacillati > Bacillota > Bacilli > Caryophanales > Bacillaceae > Bacillus > Bacillus cereus group sp. BfR-BA-01356. The sequence goes on from NZ_JAKUFX010000005.1 coordinate 10,722, forward strand.
TATGATTAATACCCCTTGGTATGAAGAACCTATTCCATTCCATGAAGCTGCAGAAATCGGCACGCGTAAAGTAATTCAAGAACATTCAACAATTGGTGTTGTAATTACAACAGATGGAACAATTGGTGAAATTCCAAGAAGAGATTATATAGAGGCAGAAGAACGCGTTGTAAATGAGTTGAAAGAAGTAGGAAAACCTTTCATTATGATAATTAATACGGTACAGCCGTATCATCCAGATACAGAGCAATTACGCCAAAGTTTATCAGAAGAATATGATATCCCGGTTATTGCAATGAGTGTGGAGAGTTTAAGAGAAACAGATGTATATAATGTACTTCGTGAAGCGCTATTTGAATTCCCTGTATTAGAAGTGAATGTGAACCTTCCGAGTTGGGTAATGGTGCTAAATGAAGGGCATTGGTTGCGTCAAAGTTATCAAGAAGCAGTTCAAGAAACTGTGAAGGATATAAAACGTCTTCGTGATGTGGATCGCGTTGTTTGGCAGTTTAGTCAATATGAATTTATTGATCGAGCGAGCCTAGCTGGCATTGATATGGGGCAAGGTGTGGCGGAGATTGATTTATATGCGCCAGATGAATTATATGATCAGATTTTAAAAGAAGTAGTAGGAGTAGAAATTCGAGGGAAAGATCATTTATTAAAGCTTATGCTCGATTTATCTCATGCGAAAATAGAGTACGATCAAGTGGCGGATGCACTGCGTATGGTTAAGCAAACAGGATATGGTGTAGCAGCACCTGCATTGGCAGATATGAGCTTAGATGAGCCAGAAATTATTCGTCACGGTTCAAGGTTTGGTGTGAAGTTAAAAGCGGTAGCGCCATCTATTCATATGATTAAAGTAGATGTAGAGTCAACGTTTGAGCCGATTATTGGTACTGAAAAGCAAAGTGAAGAATTAGTTCGTTATTTAATGCAAGATTTTGAAGATGACCCGTTATCAATTTGGAATTCTGATATATTTGGACGTTCACTTAGCTCGATTGTTCGAGAAGGAATTCAGGCGAAATTATCTTTAATGCCAGAAAATGCTAGATATAAATTAAAAGAAACGCTAGAAAGAATTATTAATGAAGGATCTGGCGGATTAATTGCGATTATACTATAAGAAAAAATCCCTCTCATTGTAGAGGGATTTTTTGTTTTTTTTTATTATAAAATAGAAAAATAAACAGTCATTATCTAATACATTGTTGTAAATTGTCAAGTTTCATCAGATTTTCACATTTTAAGAGTAACAATTTCCTTAAAAATATTGAATTATAAAGGAGAATCGTATAATATAGGCGTTGATAATGATTTATCTACATCTTTGTAGTATAGAATTTGCAAAAATTGCCTACAAATGAAAGTAAGACTCATTTTATGATCATTATACAGTCTTATCTTTGGGAGGAGGTGAATGGCATGAACAAGACAGATTTAATCAATGCTGTTGCAGAAGCAAGTTCCCTTTCTAAAAAGGACGCAACAAAAGCAGTAGACGCTGTTTTTGATTCTATCTTAGAAGCTTTAAAACAAGGTGATAAAGTACAACTGATCGGATTCGGTAACTTCGAAGTTCGTGAGCGTGCGGCTCGTAAAGGTCGTAACCCACAAACAGGTGAGGAGATTGAAATCGCTGCAAGTAAAGTACCTGCATTCAAACCTGGTAAAGCGTTAAAAGATGCGGTTAAATAATCCTTACATATTAACAGGGAAGAAGAGTTTCCTTTTTGGGAACTCTTCTTTTTGCTTTTAAAAACATAAATATGCTAGAATGTGTTCGTATCACTTTTAGGTTTTCGGGAGGGCTAGCGGATGGCAAAAGTTAATTTAGAACAAATTGAACATGCAGTACGCCTTATTTTAGAGGCGATTGGGGATGACCCAAATCGTGAGGGAGTACTTGATACACCAAAGCGTGTTGCAAAAATGTACGCAGAAGTGTTCTCAGGTATGCATGAAGATCCGAAAGAGCATTTGCATAAAGTATTCGGAGAAGATCACGAAGAGCTTGTACTAGTAAAAGATATACCATTTTATTCGATGTGTGAGCATCATTTAGTACCATTCTATGGAGTTGCTCACGTTGCATATATTCCGCAAGGTGGAAAGGTAACAGGGTTAAGTAAATTAGCTCGTACCGTAGATACAATTGCACGTCGCCCACAACTGCAAGAACGTATTACATCAACAGTAGCGAACTCTATTATGGAAGTACTAGAGCCTCATGGTGTAATGGTAGTAGTAGAAGCAGAACATATGTGTATGACGATGCGTGGTGTGAAAAAACCAGGTGCGAAAACAGTAACGACAGCAGTGCGTGGTGTGCTTGAAAATGATGCTGCAGCGCGCAGTGAAATTTTATCGTTTATTAAAACGAAGTAAAGAAAAGCGGGAAACTGCTTTTCTTTTTTTTTTTAGTAAATAAATGATATAGTTTTAACTAGACAGAGTGAGATTAGAAAGATTGCTTACATGAATGGTAGGTGTAGCCAAGTTTTGGTTATAGAAAATAGAGTGTATGTGTTATAATAAGTTTTATGAATTAGAAAACAAGGGTGATTTTTTGTGTGTGACATCTACGGAGGGTATGCGGGTATAAAAGAAAAATTGATGGAGAAATTACGCCATCCTTATTTTATAAACTATATTGAAGAACCATTTATTGATGAAGAAAAGATAGCATTGTTATATGGTGCTTTAAAGAGTGCAAACTTACATATAGAACAAATTGAGCATTACGTAGTAACAATTATGCTTGTACAAATTGCGCTTGATACGCATGAAAGGGTATCGAATAAAGCAGGCGAGGAAGAGATTGGATTCCATAAATGTCGTCAATTAACAGTACTTGCAGGCGATTACTATAGTGGACTATATTATTATTTATTGTCTATGAATCGTGATATTGTTTTAATTCGTGCACTTGCTGAAGGAATTAAAGAGATAAATGAACACAAAATTATGTTATACCAAAAAGCGCATGAAACGACGGATGACATAATGAAAAGCATAGTAACGATTGAGTCTGCGCTCCTTCAAAAAACATGTGATCATTTTCAGTTATCACATTGGAAGCCATTTATCACATACGTATTAGGTGGAAATCGCCTTCAAAAAGAAATTCAATTGTATGCTGATAAGCAACATTCACCTGTTTTTCAAGCTATGCAAGATGCTTTAGGGGATAAAGCAGAAGTAGTGATTAATGGTTGGATGAAGGAATTGAGAAAGAAAGAAAAACAATTTTTAGAAAATCACACAGACATAAATGAAATAAATTCTGTGTTAAGGAATAAATAGAAGACATAAGCAATTTTACATTGGAAGAAGGTACGAGCATGCAACAATCAAAAGAAGAAAGAGTACATGACGTATTTGAAAAGATTTCTGATAAATACGATGTGATGAATTCTGTAATTAGTTTTCAAAGACATAAAGCGTGGCGGAAAGAAACGATGCGAATTATGGATGTACAACCAGGCAGTCAAGCGCTTGATGTATGCTGTGGAACCGCAGATTGGACAATTGTGCTAGCTGGAGCCGTAGGTGAGCAAGGAAAGGTTGTTGGCTTAGACTTCAGTGAAAATATGTTATCTGTCGGTAAGCAAAAGGTAGAGGCGTTACAATTAAAACAAGTAGAACTTCTACATGGGAATGCAATGGAACTTCCGTTTGAAGATAATACGTTTGATTATGTGACGATTGGGTTTGGTTTACGTAACGTACCGGATTATATGCACGTATTAAAAGAAATGACGCGTGTAGTAAAACCAGGTGGAAAAGTAATCTGTTTAGAAACATCTCAACCAACAATGATTGGTTTTCGACAAGGGTATATTTTATACTTTAAATATATCATGCCATTATTTGGAAAGATGTTTGCGAAAAGTTATAAAGAATATTCATGGCTTCAAGAATCTGCTAGTACGTTCCCAGGGATGAAAGAATTGGCTCAAATGTTTGAGCAAGCTGGACTTGAACGTGTGCAAGTGAAACCATTTACTTTTGGGGTAGCAGCAATGCATTTAGGTATTAAACCAGAATCAAAATAGAAAAAAGAAGTTTTAGGTTAAGGTGAACAATATGAAGTTACAACTTATGTACTCTTTTTTACGATCGGATATTAATGTGATAGAAAAAGAATTAAAAAAGACAGTCGCTTCTGAACAGCCATTAGTAGAAGAGGCAGCATTACAGCTGATTGAAGCTGGTGGGAAACGAATTCGTCCTGTATTTGTGTTGCTTGCAGGGAAATTTGGAGATTATAAGTTAGATGCGATTAAGCATGTTGCTGTTGCGTTAGAACTTATTCATATGGCTTCTCTTGTTCACGATGATGTTATTGATGCTGCATTTTTACGACGCGGCAGTGCGACTGTGAATGCGAAATGGGGAGATCGTATTGCGATGTATACAGGGGACTATCTGTTCGCTAAGTCTCTTGAATGTATAACCAATATCGAAATTCCAGAGGCACATCAAGCGTTATCACATACTATTTTAGAAGTCTGTAAAGGTGAAATTGAACAAATTAAAGATAAATACAATTATGACCAAAATTTAAGAACGTATTTAAGAAGAATAAAGCGAAAAACAGCATTATTAATTGCCGCGAGTTGTCAATTGGGAGCGATTGCTGCTGGTGCTAATCGTGATACGGTAAATCGTCTATTTTGGTATGGGTATTTTGTAGGAATGTCTTATCAAATTATTGATGACATTTTAGACTTCGTTTCTACAGAAGAGAAACTTGGAAAACCTGCTGGTGGAGATTTACTACAAGGGAATATTACACTTCCTGCTTTATATGCGATGGAAGATCCCGTACTTCGTCAGAAAATCACATCTGTACATGAAAATTCAACAGCAAGTGAAATGCAAGAAATTATTGATGCTGTAAAAAATAGTACAGCAATTGATCGAGCATTTGCGTTTAGTGAACGTTATTTACATAAAGCTTTAGAAATAATAAAACCACTCCCACGTGGAAAAGCAAAGTACGCATTACAAAATGTTGCAAAGTATATTGGAAAACGAAAATTTTAAGGTTTATTCTAAAAAATAAAATAATCTCTCTATTTCAAAACTATTGCACAATTGTGATAAGGGTGATAATATGTGTGTGGGGATATACAATTACATACATAATTCAGAAGTGGAGAGATTTTTTATGGAAAAAACATTTCTAATGGTAAAACCAGACGGTGTACAACGTGCCTTCATTGGGGAAATTGTAGCTCGTTTTGAGAAAAAAGGCTTTCAATTAGTTGGTGCAAAATTAATGCAAGTCACTCCAGAAATTGCTGGACAACACTACGCTGAGCATAAGGAAAAACCTTTCTTTGGTGAGTTAGTAGACTTTATTACATCTGGACCTGTATTCGCAATGGTATGGCAAGGTGAAGGTGTAGTAGATACAGCTCGTAACATGATGGGGAAAACAAGACCACATGAAGCAGCTCCTGGAACAATTCGTGGAGATTTCGGTGTAACTGTTGCGAAAAACATTATCCATGGTTCTGATTCTTTAGAAAGCGCAGAGCGCGAGATTGCTATTTTCTTTAAAGAAGAAGAATTAGTTGACTACTCAAAATTAATGAATGAATGGATTTACTAATTATTTTGAAATAATTTGTAAACGCTTTAATCACTGTGATAATAGTAAAAAGTGCAAGGAGAATAGGGGTATTCTTCTTGCACTTTTTTTATTTTCAGTTAGTTACGAAGTTTGAACTGTTATGATATATTGATATTTAAATTAGGACTATCGGAAATATAGAATAAGAAAATGGTCGATTTATGATATAATTTCTTTAATATTTTTAGAATGATAAAAGTTAATATAGTGAGATAAATACATATACGAAAAGAGGAATAACGTATGCGATATATTACAGCTGGTGAATCTCATGGTCCACAACTTACAACGATTATAGAAGGTGTTCCGGCAGGATTGTCTTTAGTAGCAGATGATATAAACGAAGAGTTAGCTAGAAGGCAAAAGGGATATGGGCGCGGTAGACGCATGCAAATTGAAACGGATCAAGTGCAAATTTTAAGCGGTGTTAGACATGGAGAAACATTAGGTTCCCCTATTGCACTTGTTGTTGAAAATCGTGATTTTGCACACTGGACAAAAATTATGGGGGCGGAGCCTTTAACTGAGCAAGAAGAAAAAGAGATGAAAAGGAAAGTGACAAAACCAAGGCCTGGGCATGCTGATTTAAATGGTGCGATTAAATATGGTCATAGAGATATGAGGAATGTACTGGAACGTTCGTCAGCGCGCGAAACGACGGTGCGTGTTGCTGCTGGTGCGGTTGCTAAAAAGGTGTTAGCAGAACTTGGTATTAAAGTAGCGGGCCATGTAATTGAAATTGGCGGTGTACAAGCTAAGGAGATTACGTATAGTTCAATTGAAGAATTAAAGAGTATTACCGAAGCATCTCCTGTACGTTGCTTAGATGACGAAGCTGGTAACCAAATGATGAAAGCGATTGATGATGCGAAAGCAAATGGTGATTCAATTGGTGGAATCGTTGAAGTAATTGTGGAAGGGATGCCAATTGGAGTAGGTAGCTACGTGCATTATGATCGAAAACTGGATGCGAAATTAGCAGCTGCAATTATGAGTATTAATGCTTTTAAAGGTGTCGAGATTGGAATTGGTTTTGAAGCAGCGCATAGACCAGGAAGTGAAGTTCATGATGAAATTCTGTGGAATGAGGAGCATGGATATACACGAAGAACAAATAATGCAGGGGGATTAGAAGGCGGTATGACGACTGGAATGCCAATTGTTGTGCGCGGTGTGATGAAACCGATACCTACACTTTATAAACCTCTTCAAAGTGTAGATATTGATACGAAAGAGCCTTTTACAGCGAGCATTGAACGTTCAGATAGTTGTGCAGTGCCAGCAGCTAGTGTCGTTGCAGAAGCGGTTGTGGCTTGGGAATTAGCGACAGCTTTAATAGAACAATTCGGATTAGATCGTATGGAACTAATTCGTGAAAATATTGAGAAACATAATGAATATGCGAGGGGATTTTAATGGGAAACATACATATTCAAACGAAATCAAAAGAATATGATGTACATGTTGGTAAAGAAGTGTTGTCAAACTTAACAACGATCGTTCAAAATATGCAGCCAGCGGTATCTAACGTAATGATTATTTCAGATGAAGCTGTTGCATCACTACATTTACAGACAGTTATCGATGCATTACAAGTAGAGCAGCACGTGTTTTCGTTTGTTGTACCAAGTGGCGAAAAAGAGAAGTCTTTCGAAAATTTCTATGCGGCTCATACGTCAGCTCTTGAAAATAAATTAGATAGAAATTCTTTAATTCTTGCACTTGGAGGCGGAATGATTGGAGATTTAGCTGGTTTTGTTGCTGCATCGTTTATGCGTGGTATTCGCTTTGTGCAGGTTCCGACAACTTTATTAGCGCACGATAGCGCAGTGGGTGGGAAAGTAGCGATTAACCATCCGTTAGGTAAAAATATGATTGGTGCATTCCATCAGCCAGAAGCAGTTGTATATCATACACCGTTTTTACAGTCTCTTCCTGAAAAAGAGTGGCGTTCAGGTTATGCAGAGGTGATAAAGCATGCTCTTATCGGTGATGTGGAGCTATACCATTGGTTAAAAGAAGAAGTGCAAACATTAGCGGATCTTCATGATGAGAAGTTAATCCATATATTAACGAAGGCGATTCCTGTAAAGGCAAATGTTGTGTCACAAGATGAAACAGAGAAGGGTGTACGTGCTCATTTGAATTTTGGACATACGTTAGGACATGCTCTTGAAAAAGAGCTAGGGTATGGAAATATTACTCACGGTGACGGTGTAGCGGTTGGAATGTTATTCGCCATATTTTTAAGTGAGCAAGTGTACAAGGTTGATCTTGCTTATGAAGATATGAAGCAGTGGTTCTTGAAATACGGCTATCCAAAAATGCCAAGCGATTTGAATGTAGAGCGCCTCGTTCAATTGATGAAACAAGATAAGAAAGCAAATGCAGGAGCAATTCATATGGTGCTTATGCAGGAATATGGGGTAGTGAATGTCGTATCTATTTCAGATGAGACTGTTCATATTGCGTTAGAGGCATTTCAAAAAGATATGGTTTAAAATGATAGCGAAGTGCTGTGAAGTGCTCATTTAGAGGTATTCTCGTAATAGTGATGGTTATGACAAAAGATTACAGTAAGGGGCTATAACCGTATTGTAATCAAATTGAATGAAATGACTGGGGGAAGAAAAATGAGAGTGAAAGAGCAATTGTTAACTTTGAGAGCGTATGTGCCTGGGAAAAACATTGAAGAAGTAAAAAGAGAATATGGTTTATCAAAAATTGTGAAATTAGCATCCAATGAAAATCCATTCGGTTGCTCAGCACGTGTGACAGAAGCATTAACTTCTTTAGCGAGCCAATATGCCCTTTATCCAGATGGATATGCCTTTGAACTTCGGACAAAAGTAGCGGAACATTTAGGTGTAAAAGCAGAACAACTACTATTTGGTAGTGGATTAGATGAAGTCATTCAAATGATTAGCCGAGCGTTACTACATGAAGGAACAAACGTTGTAATGGCGAATCCTACGTTTTCACAATATCATCACCATGCTGTTATTGAAGGAGCAGAAGTTCGTGAAGTATCACTTAAAGATGGTATTCACGATTTAGATGCAATGCTAGAGCAAGTAGATGAGAAAACGAAAATTGTATGGATTTGTAATCCGAATAATCCAACAGGTACATATGTTGAGAAACAAAAATTACTTTCATTTTTAGAATCAGTTCCTAAGTCGGCTCTCGTTATTATGGACGAAGCATATTATGAATACGCGGAAGCAGAAGACTATCCGCAAACATTACCACTTCTTGAAAAGTATGAAAATCTTATGGTTTTACGCACGTTTTCAAAAGCATATGGTTTAGCTGCTTTTCGTATCGGATATGCGATTGGGGATGCGAAGTTAATCGGACAGCTAGAAGTAGCTAGGTTACCATTCAATACATCAACTGTAGCCCAATCTGTAGCACTTGCTGCATTAGAAGATCAAGCCTTTTTACAAGATTGTGTGCAAAAGAATGCTGAAGGTTTAAATCAGTATTATGCATTTTGTAAAGAATATAACGTATTCTATTATCCATCTCAAACAAATTTCATTTTCTTAAAACTCGGTATACCAGGTAATGAAGCTTTCGAACGATTAATGAAAAAAGGATATATCGTTCGTTCTGGTGCTGCATTTGGTATCGATGATGGTATTCGTATTACTGTCGGTTTGAAGGAAGAAAATGATGAAATTATAGAGTTACTGAAAGAGCTTGTAAATGAGCAAGTACAGAAAGAAGAAACATATTCTTAAGAGATTGTGAAGGCTCCTATTATAGGAGCCTTTTTTATCGCATTCAAAATAAAGGTTGAAGACTGCTAATTAAGTTATTCTGTAAACCACGGTTTGTATGGCTTGATAATTAGTGAGAGAAGTTATTTGCACGGTCATAAAAGAAAGCGGTACAATAGAAGATGATGATAAGGTATCGGTGTCATATCCGAACCTTTTGAACAATTAACTACTCTGTAGGAAGAAGTATAAGAAGAAGCATGCTCATTCTAAAGGTTGCGTTCTAACAGTGAGTTGCTTATGATAAATGAACAGAAGAGAATATTTTTTAGAATTAAAGGAGACGTTTATGCAAAAGTTTGAACAAGCTGTTTCATATATTGAAAATGGTGAAGCGGAAAAAGGATTACAATTATTAAAAGAACAATTAAAAATTGCGAATGATGAAGAGAAGTATGATATCGCTCGTTACTATCATACACTTGGATTTACAGATGAGGCATTAGCAATTACTGAAGACTTACGTTTACTGTATCCAGAAGAAAGTGAATTCACTGTATTTTTAGCAGAATTATATATTGATCTAGATAAAGAAGATGAAGCGATTGAAGTGCTTCATGATATTCCAGAAAATGACGATTTATATGTTCAATCGTTATTACTTGTTGCAGATTTATTCCAAATGCAAGGTTTTGATGATGTAGCAGAGCAAAAACTATTAAAGGCGAAAGAAATGATGCCTGATGAACCTGTTATTACGTTTGGGTTAGCAGAATTATATAGTAGTAAAGGTGAAGAACAAAAGGCAATTACTTATTATGAATCGCTATTAGCGGAACATAAAGTAATGGGTGGGGTTGTGATCGCACTTCGCCTCGCAGAAACGTTAAGCGCGATCGGAAACTGGGAAGAAGCGATTTCTTATTATGAAGCAGGCCTAGAGGAACAAAAAGATATTCACTCATTATTTGGATATGCCTTCACATTATACCAAGGTGAAGAATATCAGAGAGCAATCGGTGCTTGGCAAGAACTAAAAGAATTAGACCCTGAGTACGCATCACTGTACATGTATTTAGCGAAAAGCTATGAAAAAGAAGGAATGCTTCAAGAAAGCTATGAAACGCTTCATGAAGGAATTAAAGTAGATGAGCTTTCAGTTCCATTTTATGTAGAGTTAGCGAACATTGCGGCGAAATTAGGAAAAATAGTAGAAGCAGAGGAAGTTCTTCAAAAAGCGCTTGAGTTAGATCCAGGGCATTTAGGTGCAACATTAAAATATGCATATATCTTAAAAGAACAAGAAAAGTACGAAGAGTTAATTGCAATTGTAGAGCGTGCTATTGATAGTGGAGAACCAGATACACAACTACTTTGGGATCTTGCGTATGCAAAAAAACAATTAGAAATGTATTCGGATGCATTAAAACACTATGAAAGTGCATATACTTCTTTTAAGAATCATCCAGACTTCTTAGAAGAGTACGGTTATTTCTTATTGGAAGAAGGAAAACGAAAAGAGGCGAAAGAAGTATTTACCCAGTTATTACAACTAGACCCGACACAAATTCATATTGAAGAGTTGTTATATAATTTAGAGGATTTTTCATAAGTTGGAAGGAAACTGAATGCCGCTTCTTGAATCTAAAAAGAAAAGAGAAAGACAGAGGAGGGACTTAATTGCTATGAATACCCCTGTTTCTGTAAACGAGAAGAAGGATTTTGTAAAATGGTTTTTGAATAATTACCAACTGAAACAGCGTGAATGTGTATGGATTCTGAATTATTTAATGAGTCACGACCAATTGATGCATAAAGTCCACTTCGTAGAGCATGCAAAATATTGTCCGCGTGGCTTAGTGATGTCAGCGAATTGTGTGAAAGACACACCGTTTCACTTTTTTAAACAAAATGTTATGACAACAGATGCTGAAAAATCGTTTCATGATATTCGTTTAAATCGAGATGAGGATATTTATATTCAACTCAACTTTAAATCATCGTTTCAAAATGCGAATTATGTAGCTGTATTAGAAGAAAACCCATATCTACCAAAGCATATTGAAGTAAATGAAAAAGATCGTTTACTTGCAGAAAGGTTTTTGGAAGAAAGTGTATTTTCGTTTAGGAGAGAACGCCTTTTGAAACAAATTGATGAAGCGTTAGATAAGCAAGATAAGGAAGCGTTTCATAGATTAACGGCAGAGTTAAAAACTTTATAGAATTTATTTGGATTAATAAATTTTCGCAAATTTCAGACTTTCATCAAGAAAAACTACCTATATTGGGTAGTTTTTCTTTTTTTACCTCTTTTAGTATGGTTTAATATATATAAAGTGAAAGTTCTGTCATTTGCAAGTGAAGGAGGGAAGGAATTTGAAGTGGATTGTAAAAGATGTGGAACAGTTTGAGCAAGCAAGAGAGTATGTTGATACAGGAGTAATACCGCTGTTATCAATTTCGGCAGCAAAAGAAATGAAAATGGTTGTAGAACAAGGTGAATTTATCGAATTGTTGAGCACGGAATTGGAAAGAGAGTATAAGGGAAGAGTGCTTTTACTGCCTGCGTTTACGTATTTGGTAGAAAGTCAAAAGAATGAAAAAGGTCGTTTGCAAGAATGGACAAATCATTTACGAAGTGAAGGTTTTAAGCATATTGCTTATGTTACAAGTGATTTTTCATGGAAAGAGGATATGCAAGAGTTACAGGGAGATTTGTTTTGGTTTCCTTCATTAGCATTAGAACAATTTAGTGATCAAGCAAAAAGAGAAGTTATTCATGCACATATAAAAAATATAATGGTGATGTTGGAAGAGAAATGGGGAAACTCATAATAAACAGAAAGTTCTTATTATTATGAGTAGTATGATATTGACCTGTGCATGAGCGTATTATATCATGATAGTGTCCTAGTTTTTATTTTTTATATAATTTATCACGAGGGGACAATTTCTGATAGAGGGGGGAAATTTTCGTGAGCGAGAAAGAACATCGCGTGTCAAGAAGACAATTTTTAAATTACACACTCACAGGGGTAGGAGGCTTTATGGCTGCCGGTATTTTAATGCCGATGACGCGATTTGCGCTTGATCCGGTGTTAAGAAAAGAAGCGGGAACGGATATGGTTGCTGTTGCGCAAGTAAAGGATATTACAACAGAGCCGAAGCGTTTCGATTTTAAAGTGAAGCAGGTTGATGGTTGGTACAAGTCTGAAGAACCAAAATCAGCTTGGGTTCATAAAGATGAAAGCGGAGACATTGTTGCGTTCTCTCCAGTATGTAAACATTTAGGATGTACAGTTAACTGGAATTCGGACAAAGCACATCCGAATCAATTCTTTTGCCCATGTCACGGGGGTCGTTATACAAAAGATGGGATTAACATTAAAGGTACGCCACCCCTTGCTCCGCTTGATGTGTACGAGTCTAAAGTGAAAGATGGAACGCTGTATCTAGGAAAAGCGAAGCCAAGAGGGGGTGCAAAGTAGATGTTAAATAAAATTTATGATTGGGTGGATGAAAGATTAGATATTACACCAATATGGCGTGATATCGCTGATCATGAAGTACCTGAACATGTAAACCCGGCACATCACTTTTCTGCATTCGTCTATTGCTTTGGAGGACTTACCTTTTTCGTTACTGTAATTCAAATTTTATCTGGAATGTTTTTGACGATGTATTATGTGCCTGATATTAAAAATGCTTGGGAATCAGTTTACTATTTACAAAATGAAGTTGCTTATGGGCAAATTGTTCGTGGTATGCACCACTGGGGTGCTAGTCTCGTAATTGTAATGATGTTTTTACATACACTCAGAGTTTTCTTCCAAGGTGCGTATAAAAAGCCCCGTGAGTTAAACTGGATTGTTGGTGTTCTTATTTTCTTTGTTATGTTAGGTCTTGGTTTTACCGGATATTTATTACCGTGGGATATGAAAGCTTTATTTGCTACAAAAGTAGGGATTCAAATTGCAGAGCAAACACCGCTCATTGGTCCTTATATTAAAACATTACTCGCTGGTCATTCCGAAATTGTTGGCGCTCAAACATTAACTCGCTTCTTTGCTATTCACGTCTTCTTCTTACCAGCAGCACTTCTAGGTTTAATGGCCTTCCACTTCATCATGATTCGCAAACAAGGTATTTCCGGTCCACTATAAGAGATTGCTAAATTAAAGGGGAAAGAACTAAAGGAGGGAGATTATGCATCGCGGCAAAGGGATGAAGTTTGTAGGAGATTCTCGGGTACCAGTAGCTCGGAAACCAAATATTCCAAAAGACTATTCTGAATACCCAGGGAAAACAGAAGCATTTTGGCCGAACTTCTTGTTAAAAGAATGGATGGTTGGTGCAGTTTTTTTAATCGGTTATTTATGTTTAACAGTGGCGCATCCGTCGCCGCTTGAGAGAATGGCGGACCCAACAGATGCTGGATATATACCACTTCCAGATTGGTATTTCTTATTCTTGTATCAGTTATTAAAGTATTCGTATGCTTCCGGTTCATTTACTGTAATTGGAGCATTTATTATGCCAGGGATTGCGTTTGGAGCATTACTGTTAGCTCCATTTCTTGATCGAGGTCCAGAAAGACGTCCATTGAAGCGTCCTGTGGCAACTGGATTTATGCTTTTAGCAATTGCATCGATTATCTTTTTAACTTGGGAATCTGTAGCACACCATGACTGGGAAGCTGCAAAAAAACAAGGAGCAATTGTAAAAACAGCGCCAGTTGATAAAAATGATGATGGCTATAAATTAATGCAAAAAAATACTTGTTTAACATGTCATGGTGACAATTTACAAGGCGGGGCAGCAGCACCGGCACTGCAAAACTTAACTTTAAAGCCAGAAGAAATTGCTAAAATTGCGAAAGAGGGAAAAGGTTCAATGCCTAAAGGTGTATTTAAAGGTACGGATGAGGAACTGAAGAAGCTTTCGGAATTCGTTGCAAAGTATAATAAAAAATAATAAAAAAGCTGACTACAAAATTTGTAGTCAGCTTTTTTATTTAGTTGGATGAAGTTTGTTATAATAGAGTAGGATTTAGTGAATGAATTACTTTGCTTGAAAGGTGTTGGACATACGGATTGGTGTACTTGTATGCAATGTTAAGACAACGCTCGGTATTATTATTTTTATTAATTGTTAACTTATTAGGTACAATTTATGGATTTATATGGTACGGAAATCAATTGAAAGAAACGTCACCTATATTTTGGCCGTTTGTACCAGATAGTCCTATGGCGACTCTCTTTTTTGTCTTTGTTTTAATTGCTTTTTTGGCAAAGAGAAACTGGGGATTAATAGAAGCGTTAGCGATTGTAACTTTAATAAAATATGGTATTTGGGCTGTTGTTGTAAACGCGATTATGATTTACGTAAAAGGGCCTATAGGCCTTATGGGCTACATGTTAATGCTTTCGCACTTCGCGATGGCAATACAAGGATTTTTATATGCTCCATTCTATCGTATAAAAAAATGGCATTTTATAGTAGCAGCTGTGTGGACGTTGCATAACGATGCAATTGATTATTTATTTTGGCAAATGCCGCGATATGGAATTATGCATTTGTTTGTAGAGGAAATTGGTTATTTTACGTTTTGGTTAAGTATTGCTGTACTATGTATTACATATTATTGTTGCTTACGTGAGCAAAGAAAACAATTTTCTTTATGATGGTTAGAACATTTAGGGGGAGAACATGGAGAAAAATAAGAGTGGTACAAAAATATTGGATCGATTGATTACTTTAGTTGTTTCATATAGCATAGCATTTTCTATTTTTGCACTAGCAACAACGGCAGTTGTGTATGGAAAATGGTTGTATTATTTTGAAATTGATTTTTTAAATATTCCTGATTTAGCGGATATGACGAAGGATGAAATTAAAAGAAATTACGATGTGCTTATTACATATTTATCCCCGTTTTATGACGGAGCATTACATTTGCCCACATTAGATATGTCCACAAATGGCCGTATTCATTTTGTAGATGTTAAAAATATTTTAGTAAAGATTCAATATGTGATGTATGCGACAATTATGATTGCAGTGATAGGCGGAATTTATTTATTAAAAAAGAAAAATGAAAAGTTTTTACTGCACGGATCGATTTTAACAATCATTTTTCCGATAGCGCTTATGTTACCAATTGCTATTAATTTTGAAAAGAGTTTTGTATTATTCCATAAACTTTTATTTAGTAATGATTATTGGGTTTTTGATCCTGAAAAGGATCCAATTATATTAATGTTACCAGAAGAGTTCTTTATGCATGCTGCGTGTGCTATTTTATTATTCATTTTAGGTGGGAGTATACTTTGTTACAGCTTATATAGATATCTCGTAAAAAAGAAAAGGATGTCACAGAAAAAATTCTCTGCTTAAAGAGAATTTTTTTCTTTGTAAAACGATAATATATTTTTCGGTCTAGTTCTGTTCTATTCTTGTCCAAATTAACATATTTTGTACTAGTAGTTAAGGGGGGACCGGGATGAAGAGAACATTAATTGGATTGATAGCATTTCTAATTATAATGTTTCCGTTACGTATATATGCTGAAGAGTGGAATGAGCTAACAGGGTTGTTAGACGACTCGTTACAGTTAGTGAAGCGTAATGAAGATGAAAAAGCGGTACAAGTATTACAACATTTCTCGGAGCAGTTTTTAATAAAGGGGAATGAAAAGAAGCAGGAAGTAACACCAGATCAAGTTAGAGTTATTTCTTTAGCTTACGATAAGGCGCAACAATCGCTCTCTGAAGAAGGTTTAGGTAAGCAAGCTAAAATTGATAATGTGCTGGCATTACAGCTTGCTGTTGATGCACAAGTATCGAAATATCAACCACTTTGGATGGAAAGAGAAAGGAAAGTAATGGATGCCTTTTCTCAAATGGAAAAAGCGATGGAAAAAGAAGATGCTGGGCAGTTTCAACAAACGTTAAATACGTTTTTAAATGAATTCAATATTATTTATCCAAGCTTAATGATTGCTTTGCCAGAAAACGAGGTCCAGCGTGTAAATGTTCATTTATCTTATTTAGATGAATTTCGTAACGTTATGTTAAAAACGAAAGGCGGCCAAATGCAATTAGGGATTATTAAAGGGGATTTGCAAAAGATATTTCACACAGTAAAAAAAGATGAAATTGCACCCTCTCTCATTTGGTTTATGACAATTACTGGGGGACTTATTTTATTCACATTAACTTATGTTGGATGGAGAAAGTATAAAGGAGAGAGAGAAAAAAGAAAAAGTAATGTACATTCTAAAAATAGATAATGCAATAAATAAAGATATGGATTGTAAGGTTTATTCATTGACAATAGTGGCAGAAGAAAATAGAATGAGAAGTACTATAATTAAAACTTCAATGGAGGTTCATGATGTTTTATTTAATTTACTTCGCGATCATAATGATCATACCGTTGTATGCACAGTCAAGAGTACGTAGTGCCTATAGCAAGTATTCACAAGTTTATTCAACATCAGGTATGACAGGAGCGGAAGTGGCTCGAAAAATTTTAGATGAAAATGGATTATACAACGTAGCTGTAGAAGAAACACCAGGTCATTTATCAGACCATTATGATCCAACCGCTAAGACGGTTCGATTATCAACGGATAACTATTATGGACATTCAGTTGCTGGTACAGCAGTTGCAGCACACGAAGTAGGACACGCAATTCAAGATGCACAAGATTATAACTTTATGCGTATTCGTCATTCGTTAGTTCCTGTGGCTAATTTTGGATCGAATATATCATGGGTATTTATTATGATTGGTATATTTGCGACAATGTCAAAACTATTGTTATTAGGTATCATTTTAATGGCAGCAGGTGTTGTGTTCCAGCTCGTTACATTGCCAGTTGAGTTTGATGCGTCAAAGCGCGCAATGCAACAAATTGAAGCGTTAGGTATTGTATCAACAGATGAATATGGGCAAGCTCGTAAAGTATTAAATGCGGCAGCATTAACATATGTAGCAGCTGCAGCTGTAGCTGTATTTGAATTATTACGTCTCGTATTAATGTATACTGGTATGCAGCGTAGCGACGACTAAAGACTATCAATTTTGATAGTCTTTTTTTGTTGTGTGGATTGAATTATATAATGTATTGCAAATAGAAATAATAGAAGTAATGCGGAAAGGTGGTGGGGGAAATGAAATATCCAGACCATTTAGTAAAACAAGTGCAAAAGCGTAGTGCTCCTTATCAACTAGAAGGTTTTTTAAGTGGACAAGGTCCTGAAAATCCCAAATTTATGTTGTTAGGAGAAGCACCTGGTGAAACAGAAATTCATAATGGGATTCCGTTTAGCGGGAGGGCGGGAAAACAATTAATGGTTTTTTTAGAGCGTATTCACGTTACAAGGGAAGAAGTATATATTACGAGCGCTGTTCGGAGTAGACCTTATAAATGGCGAGAGAAAAAAGAACGAAATGGTGAAATCATACAAAAAAAGTATAATAGAACGCCAAATCAGGGAGAAATAGTTGCCCATGCGCCTTTGTTAGATTATGAATTAGAGAAAATACATCCGAAGCTTATTGTCACGCTTGGAAATATCGGTCTTCAACGTTTAACAGGAAAAAATAAAAAAATCACAGATGTACACGGGCAATTATTAAAACAGCCCATTCAAAAATTAAAGGATATGCAAAGTGCAGAGTTTACATGGTCAGAGAAAGAATATCATGTTTTTCCGACTTTTCATCCAGCTTCCATTTTTTATAATCGGAGTTTATTGGAGCTTATTCATGAGGATTTTGAGAAGCTTAAAAGACTTGTAATAAAAAACTAGAAAAGCTAAGGCGCTTTTCTAGTTACATTTAATTATGTAAAGGGTTTTTATTTTCATCTAACGTAAATCCTTCACCAACTACATCATGTACATCACTTACAGCGACAAAAGCATGAGGATCTACAGAAGTAATGATATTCTTTAATTTCACGATTTCATTTTTAGCAACAACGCAATACAATACATTACGTTCCACTTTTGTATACGATCCAACAGCTTTTAAAAAGGTTGCTCCGCGCTCCATTTCAGATAAAATTTTGGCAGCAATTTCATCGTTTTTCTCTGAGATAATAGTCGCTCCTTTGGCAGCATAAGCTCCTTCTTGCATAAAATCAATGACTTTAGCACCGATAAAAACAGCAACTAGCGTATACATGCCCTCGCGGTATGATAAATATGTAAGAATAGAGACGACGATAACGACAGCATCAAACATAAACATTGTTTTCCCCATACTCCAGCCAACATATTTGTGCGCTAGTCGTGCGATAATATCTACACCGCCAGTAGTCCCGCCATATTTAAATATTATTCCAAGGCCGATACCGATAAATGCCCCGGCGAATAAAGCTGCGAGTGTCATATCATTTTGCAAGTTTAAATGTAAGTTGAGTACTTCGTAACGCTGGAAAATCCATAGAAATAAAGATACGCTAAAGGTTCCAATTAATGTATATAAAAATGTCGTTCTGCCAAGTAACCTCCAGCCAATAAAAAATATAGGGATATTTAAAATTAAGTTTGAGTAGGAAGGATCAAACTTAAATAAAAAATACAATAATAGTGTAATACCAGTAAACCCACCCTCTGCAAGGTGGTTTTCAATATTGATATTGACAATACCGAAAGAAAATATAGCGGAACCAATTAAAATAAAAATAATATTTCGCATCTTCAATTTTGATGTCATATAGAAATCCCCCTAATTATGTAATGATTGCATTGCTCCGCTGAAACGGTAAAACATAATAATAAGTAATTTCTAGTTGCTAGTGAAAATAGTAAGAACCTGATTGATGTGGACTGATTTTTTGTGAAAAGTGCAAAAGAAAGTTTCACTTTATCCCGCTCTAAAGGCTGATAGGAGATGAAGCAAAGAAGAGGGGCAAACCAGCCGTAGGAACCCGATTGGTGTGGGCTGATCTTTTGCAAAAATCGCAAAAGAAGTTTCACTTTATCCCGTACCAACGGCTGTTAGGAGATAAAGCTCTGAAGAAAGGCGAACCAGCCGTAGGAACCCGATTAGTTCAACTAATCTTTTGCAAAAAAATCGCAAAAGAAGTTTCACTTTATTATAGTCTATCCAAAAATGGGTCGCAAATAGGTGTTTGGCGGGGAATAATATTTGTCAAATCGCGATGAATTGGCTAACATGAAAGAGGAAGGATTAGAGGTGAATAGTATGGAAGCAAAAACGATGAAAGATATGCAGAAAGAAGTAGATGCATATATTGGTCAGTTTAAAGAAGGTTATTTCAGTCCGCTTGCAATGATGGCTCGTTTAACGGAAGAAATGGGAGAGCTTGCAAGAGAGGTAAATCATTATTATGGCGAGAAACCGAAGAAAACAACTGAAAAAGAAAGAAGTATTGAAGAAGAGCTTGGAGATGTATTATTTGTTATGATTTGTATGGCAAATAGTTTAAATATTGATTTAGAGACAGCACATAACATTGTAATGAATAAATTTAATACACGTGATAAAGATCGCTGGACACGTATTGATGAGGGAGAGAAAGAATAATGAAAGAAATTAAAGTAATTATCGCCGGACCAAGAGGACGTATGGGACATGAAGCAGTCCTTCTTATGGAAAGAACGGAACATTTTAATTTAGTAGCAGCAGTGGATTATAAGCATGGTGGTGAGAAGATTTCTGATTTACCTGGCATGCCAGCATTACATGCGCCGATTTACGCTGATTTACATACTTGTTTAGATGAAGTAGAAGCAGATGTGTTGTTAGATTTAACAACACCAGAAGTGGGGAAACAACACGTTACACTTGCAGTTGAGCGTGGACTTCGTTCGGTTATTGGTACAACTGGATTTACAGAAGAAGAATTGGCACGTTTAACAGAGAATGCAAAAGAAAAAGCAGTAGGAACAATTATTGCTCCAAACTTTGCAATTGGTGCAGTTCTTATGATGAAATTCTCACAAATGGCAGCGAAATATTTCCAAGATGTTGAGGTAATTGAATTACATCATGATCAAAAATTAGACGCACCATCTGGTACAGCTGTAAAAACGGTAGAGTTAATTCGTCAAAATCGTGAATCAAAGCAGCAAGGTCATCCAAATGAAGTAGAGCAACTAGCAGGTGCACGAGGTGCAAATGTAGACGGTATTCACATTCATAGTGTACGTTTGCCAGGGCTTATTGCACACCAAGAAGTAATGTTTGGTGGAGATGGACAAATGTTAACAGTTCGTCATGATTCATTCAATCGTGCATCATTTATGTCAGGTGTAAAACTATCAATTGAGACAGTAATGAACCTTGATCATCTTGTGTACGGTTTAGAAAATATTATCGACTAAAGGGGAGACAACGGATGAAAATTGCCTTAATCGCACATGACAAAAAGAAAAATGATATGGTTTCGTTTGCATACGCATATAAACCAATTTTTGAACAACATGAATTATTTGCAACAGGAACGACAGGGCTTCGCATTATGGAAGCGACTGGATTAGTTGTAACAAGATATCAATCTGGCCCTCTTGGTGGAGATCAAGAAATTGGTGCAATGATTGCAAAGAACGATTTAGATATGGTGATTTTCTTCCGCGATCCATTAACAGCACAGCCGCATGAACCGGATGTGAATGCATTACTTCGTTTATGTGATGTATATGCGATTCCACTTGCAACGAATATGGCAAGTGCTGAAATGTTAATGCACGCATTAGAGCGAGGAGATTTAGATTATCGTAAGTTAAGAAAATGAGGGGAACAATTATGAGTGGATTACATATATTAGCGTTTGGTGCTCATGCCGATGATGTTGAAATCGGCATGGCTGGTACCATCGCTAAATATACAAAGCAAGGGTATGAAGTAGGTATTTGTGATTTAACAGAAGCTGATCTTTCTTCAAATGGAACGATAGAGTTGAGAAAAGAAGAAGCGAAGGTCGCAGCTCGTATAATGGGAGTAAAAACGAGGCTGAATTTAGCGATGCCAGACCGTGGTTTGTATATGAAAGAAGAGTATATACGTGAAATTGTCAAGGTGATCCGTACATATAAACCAAAACTAGTTTTTGCGCCGTACTATGAAGATCGCCATCCAGATCATGCAAATTGTGCAAAGCTTGTGGAAGAGGCTATTTTTTCAGCAGGAATCCGTAAATATATGCCGGAACTTTCACCACATCGTGTGGAGTCTTTTTATAATTATATGATTAATGGTTTTCATAAACCGAATTTTTGTATAGATATAAGTGAGTACCTCTCTATAAAGGTGGAAGCATTAGAAGCGTATGAAAGTCAGTTTTCAACAGGGAGTGATGGTGTTAAGACACCGTTAACAGAAGGTTACGTTGAAACTGTGATTGCTCGTGAGAAGATGTTTGGAAAAGAAGTTGGAGTCTTGTATGCCGAGGGATTTATGAGTAAGAAACCGGTTTTATTACATGCTGATTTATTAGGGGGATGTAAATGAAATTAAAAATAGGTATTACATGTTATCCTTCTGTAGGTGGTTCTGGAGTTGTTGGAACAGAATTAGGAAAGCAATTGGCGGAACGTGGGCATGAAATTCACTTTATTACATCGGGTTTACCATTCCGGTTAAATAAAGTATATCCAAACATTTATTTTCATGAAGTGACGGTAAATCAATACTCTGTATTTCAATATCCACCATACGATTTAGCGTTAGCAAGTAAAATGGCCGAGGTTGCACAAAGAGAAAACTTAGACATTTTACATGTGCATTACGCAATACCACATGCAATTTGTGCATATTTAGCAAAACAAATGATCGGAGAGCGTATTAAAATTGTTACAACCTTACATGGAACAGATATTACTGTGTTAGGTTCCGACCCTTCGTTAAATAATTTAATTCGTTTTGGTATTGAGCAATCGGATGTTGTTACTGCTGTCTCGCATTCATTAATTAACGAAACACATGAGCTTGTAAAACCAAGTAAAGAAATTCAAACAGTATATAACTTTATAGACGAACGTGTATATTTCAAGCGTAATATGTCTCAATTAAAGAAAGAATATGGTATAAGTGAGAGTGAAAAAGTACTTATTCATATTTCGAATTTCCGTAAAGTGAAACGTGTGCAGGATGTTGTTCACGCATTTGCTAAAATTGTTAAAGAAGTAGATGCGAAGTTGCTTCTTGTTGGAGACGGACCAGAATTCTGTACGATTTTACAGATAGTGAAGAATTTACATATTGAAGATCGCGTTTTATTCCTAGGGAAGCAAGATAATGTTGCAGAACTACTTGCGATGAGTGATTTAATGTTGCTTCTATCAGAGAAGGAAAGTTTTGGTCTTGTTTTATTAGAAGCAATGGCGTGTGGTGTACCTTGTATCGGAACGCGGGTTGGAGGTATTCCAGAGGTTATTCAACACGGGGAAACAGGATATTTATGTGAAGTTGGCGATACAACAGGAGTGGCAAATCAAGCTATTCAGCTATTAAAGGACGAGGAACTTCACCGTAATATGGGAGAACGAGCAAGAGAAAGTGTTTATGAGCAATTTCGCTCAGAAAAAATTGTTTCACAATATGAAACGATTTACTATGACGTACTAAGGGATGACAAAAATGGAAAGATTTAAAAAAGCTAGTTCTATTATTGAGACATTAAAGCAACAAGGACATGAGGCTTATTTTGTTGGTGGGAGCGTACGAGATCTTATTATCGATAGGCCGATTGGAGATATTGATATTGCGACATCTGCTCTACCAGAAGAAGTGATGGCTATATTCCCAAGAAATGTTCCTGTTGGTCTTGAGCATGGAACTGTAATTGTTGTAGAAAATGGTGAGCCCTATGAGGTAACTACTTTTCGAACAGAAAGCGAATATGAAGATTTTCGAAGACCTAGTAGTGTTCAATTTGTTCGTTCATTAGAAGAGGATTTAAAACGTCGTGATTTCACGATGAATGCAATTGCTATGACAGAAGAAGGCAAAATGGTCGATTTATTTGCTGGACAGGAAGCCATTCAACAGAGAGAAATTGTGACAGTTGGAAATGCTGCGGATTGTTTTCAAGAAGATGCCCTGCGAATGATGCGTGGTATTCGGTTTGTAAGCACGTTAGGTTTTTCATTAGAAATGAAAACGAAGCAAGCGATTGAAACGTATGGGCATTTGCTAGAACATATAGCAATTGAGCGTATTACAGTAGAGTTTGAGAAACTGTTAACTGGTACATATTGTGTGAAAGGTCTCAAAGAATTAGTAGAGACGAAGCTATTTTCTCATTTGCCATATTTACAAATGTCAGAAGAGAGACTGTTAAAAGCTACGCAGTATAAATGGGATTCTTTCGAAACGGATATTGAGGCGTGGGCATTTTTCTTATATTGTATCGGAGAAGAACATCCATCTGTCTTTTTACGTCAATGGAAGTTTTCGAATAAAAAAATAAAAGATATTGTTGCAGTTTTATTGACAATCCGTACTAGAAAGGAGAAGGATTGGGATACAGTCCTTCTTTATAAAACGGGAATTCATATCGCTGAAATGGCAGAGAGAGTATATGAAGCGATGATTGAACGCTATGACCCTACATCTGTTGAACGAGTACAATCAATGTTTCATGCATTGCCAATCCAGGAGCATCAAGAAATGAATGTGACTGGTAATGATTTATTAAACTGGGCAAACAAAAAGCCTGGTCCGTGGGTTGCTGAGATGCTTCAGAAAATCGAAGAAGCAATCGTACAAGGAAACGTAGTTAATGAGAAAGAGCGTATAAGGGAGTGGCTACAAGGATGCAATCTACTATAAGAAAGCAGTTATTGCAAGTTTTTTCTGAAGCGGATGGCGAGTTTGTATCCGGCCAAACAATTAGTGATAAACTTGGTTGTTCAAGAACTGCTGTGTGGAAACATATGGAGGATCTGCGGAGTGAGGGATATGAACTTGAAGCTGTGCGTCGATTAGGTTACCGAATTGCAAGTAAGCCAGACAAAGTGACCGCTAATGAAATTCAGTTAGGGCTACAAACGAAGCGGATTGGTAGAACAGTGTATTTTGAAGAAACTGTTGAATCAACGCAGCACATTGCAGCAAAACTTGCTTATGAAGGTGCAGAAGAAGGAACTGTCGTTGTAGCAGAAGAACAAACAGCGGGAAGAGGTCGTTTAAGCAGAAAATGGCATTCACCGAAAGGAACAGGGATTTGGATGAGTATTATTTTACGCCCATCAATTCCAGTTCATCATGCACCGCAACTTACTTTGTTAGCGGCCGTTAGTGTTGCACAGGCAATTGAAAAATGCACGGGTGTAAACGTAGGAATAAAATGGCCAAATGATATTTTAATTCAAGGTAAAAAGGCTGTAGGTATATTAACAGAAATGCAAGCGGATCCTGATAAAATTAATGCTGTCATTATGGGCATTGGTATTAATGCGAATCAAAAGCAAGAACATTTTGATGAAGAAATTCAGCACATTGCTACTTCATTAGCGATTGAATCAGGTAAGCCGATTGTTCGTGCAGAACTTATGCAACAAATCTATTTACAACTAGAAAAATTATATGAAGAGTATTTACAAAATGGTTTCTCTGTCATTAAAATTCTTTGGGAAAGTTACGCTGTGAGCATCGGGAAAGAAATTACCGCTCGAACGATGAGAGAGACAATTACGGGGTTAGCAAAAGGAATCACAGAGGATGGTGTATTACTTCTGGAGGATCATGAGGGGAAAGTACATCATATTCATTCTGCAGATATTGAAATTAAGTAAAAGAAGTTCCTCTTTTGGAACTTCTTTTTATTTCAATAGTTTTGAGTTGAATTTGTAACATGATAATAAATTTTTTTCATATTTAAAGTTCATTTCAAAATATCTTCCGTCGAGTTGGCAGGGCATGTTATTTGACGATTACTTTGCCTGCCATTCCTTTAAGAAGATGGTATCGACATATTAATTCATATGTACCAGTATTTTTAGGTTTCACGGTAATATTCTTTTCTTTTCCTGACTCGATTACGACGTCAATGCCGAGTTTTTTCACTGTAAAGGTGTGCTCGTTTTTACCTTTATTTTTCAATAGTAATGTTGTTGATCCTTCAAGCGGAATCGTGATAACATTTGGATTAAAGTAATCATCATTTAGTTCAACCTCAATCACTTTCGTTAAATCGGTGGGGGGTGTTACGACAGTAACTGAGGCAAATACATGGGAGGATCCTAAAGACATCCACCATACAATCATTACAAGCAAACTGCTGAATCGAAATAACCACCTGTTCATAGACATCCGCAATTCTCCTTTGTTAAGTACTTTCCTCAATTAACCTGCATCATTAGTTTAAGAGTTATACTATACAGTTAAATGGATTACAGAAAAAATTAACTTGGACTTTTTTAGCATGCGTTGAAAAAACATGTATCTTTTCAGGATTGAATTCTCCATAAAAACTGTATAGCATATATACTCTCGTGTTAAATTTCATATACCGTAATAAGAATAAAAAATTATTTTTTCAAAAAAATGTAGTAATTCCTTTTTGTAGTTTGCTATAATTAGTTCGAATGTGGGCAGTATCAGAGCGAACTGCACCATGATTCGAAGTCATACGAAAAATAATAACTTGGATTCTGCCTTGATCCAATAACGGACTGGGACAGAGGGATGAATAATGCCGACTAACACACAACCCTTCTGCCCTTTTATGGTCAGAGGGTTTTTTTATATGATTTCGGCCATCTCCTCTCTCCTGCATAAAGGAGGAGTAGTTTTTGAAAACAAAAACAGATTTTTTGAAGATGAAAGAGCAAGGTGAGCCGATTACAATGCTAACGGCGTATGATTATCCATCTGCTAAATTAGCAGAAGAAGCTGAAGTTGATATGATTCTAGTTGGAGATTCTCTTGGAATGGTTGTACTCGGATACGATTCAACAGTACCTGTAACAGTAGAGGATATGATTCATCATACGAAAGCTGTACGCCGTGGAGCGAAAGAGACGTTTATTGTAACTGATATGCCATTTATGTCGTATCACGTATCATTACAAGAAACGATGGTGAATGCACGTCGCATCGTTCAAGAGAGCGGGGCACACGCACTGAAGGTAGAAGGTGCTGGAGAAGTTATATCGACGATTCAATATTTGACGAACGCAGGAATTCCTGTTGTAGCGCATTTAGGTTTAACCCCTCAATCTGTAGGAGTGTTGGGTGGATATAAAGTGCAAGGAAAAGATGCGGAGAGTGCAAAAAAATTAATAGAAGATGCAAAGAAATGTGAAGAAGCTGGTGCAATAGCGCTTGTGTTAGAATGTGTACCAATGCAGTTAGCAGAACTTATTTCAGAGCAACTAACAATACCAACAATTGGGATTGGTGCAGGACAAAAAGTAGATGGGCAAGTGCTTGTTTATCATGATCTTATCTCATACGGCGTAAATCGTGTTCCGAAATTTGTGAAGCAATATACGTCTGTTCAAGAGGAGATTGTGCGTGGGATTTCACAATATGTTACTGAAGTAAAGACAAGGCAATTTCCTGAAGAAAAACATTCGTTCACAATGAAAGAGGAAGAATGCTTAGCGTTATACGGAGGAAAACAATAATGAAAATCGTAACTACAGTGCAAGAGATGCAGCAAATTACAAGCGAACTTCGTGCAAGTGGAAAGAGTATTGGTTTTGTTCCAACAATGGGTTATTTACATGAAGGTCATGCTACTTTATTACGTAAGGCAAGAGAAGAAAATGAAATTGTAGTTTTAAGTGTATTTGTAAACCCACTACAATTCGGCCCAAATGAAGATTTAGATCGATATCCTCGTGATATTGATAGAGATGAAAATGTAGCAAAAGAAAACGGTGTAGATTATTTATTTTATCCGAGTGTAGAAGAAATGTATCCAGCAGAACAAACAACAACAGTAGAAGTTGTGAAGCGCACGGACGTATTATGCGGTCAACAAAGACCTGGTCATTTCGCTGGTGTTGCAACTGTACTGATGAAACTATTTAATATTACGGTGCCAACACGTGCTTATTTCGGTATGAAAGATGCTCAACAAGTTGCAGTAATTGAAGGATTTGTAACTGATTTCAATATTCCAGTTACAATCGTACCAGTTGATATTGTAAGGGAAGAAGATGGTTTAGCGAAAAGTTCTCGTAACGTGTACCTATCACAAGATGAACGTGAAGAGGCTCTTCATTTATACCGCAGCCTATGTATAGCGAAAGAAAGAATTGAGGCAGGTGAACGTAATCCGGAAATCATTACAAATCTTGTGAAAGATTATATTGAGACGCATACGAAAGGCACTGTAGATTATGCGGATTTATATGCATATCCGTCATTAACAATGGTAGAGAAAGTCGAAGGAAGAATCATTTTAGCTATTGCAGTTAAGTTTGAAAATGTAAGATTAATTGACAATATAACATTAACGGTTAAATAAGGGGGAGCATCTATGTTTCGCACAATGATGAGAGCAAAGTTACATCGTGCAACTGTAACGGAGGCAAATTTAAATTATGTAGGTAGTATTACAATTGATGAAGACTTAATGGATGCAGTAAATATTGTAGAAAACGAAAAAGTCCAAATTGTAAATAATAATAATGGTGCTCGCTTAGAGACATACGTTATTAAAGGGGAACGTGGTAGTGGTGTTGTTTGTTTAAACGGTGCTGCGGCAAGACTTGTACAACCAGGGGACAAAGTAATTATTATTTGTTATGGGCTAGTTACGGAAGAAGAGATTCATACACAAGAACCAAAAATTGCAGTACTAGACGATAATAATCAAATTATTGAAATGTTAGGTGCTGAAAAAGCGGGTACGATATTATAAGTAGAAAAGCTATCTCCATTGCGGAGATAGCTTTTTGTGCATCTTTTCATTAAGATGAGATAAAACGTGGTATAGTAACATTATATAAATTATTGTTGTTTGAAAGGTAAGAAATTGAGGTGTTACATATATGAGTAAGCGTTATGTCGTTGTTGATTTAGAGACGACAGGGAACTCCTGGAAAGATGGGAAGGATAAAATTACCCAAATTGCAGCTGTTGTAGTAGAAGATGGAGAGATATTGGAGATTTTTTCGTCTTTTGTTAACCCAAAGAGAGAGATCCCACCATTTATTACAGAATTAACAGGGATTGATGAAAGTCTTGTAAAACAAGCCCCGTTATTTCAAGATGTAGCCCCGATGATTGTTGAGCTATTACAAGGTGCGGCTTTCGTTGCGCATAATGTTCACTTTGATTGGAATTTTTTAAATGAAGAATTAAGGCAAGCTGGATATACAGAAATACATTGTCCGAAAATCGACACGGTTGAATTGGCTCAAATTCTTTTGCCGACAGCCGATAGTTATAAATTACGTGATTTAGCTAAGAAACATGAACTAGAGCACGATCAACCACATCGTGCGGATAGTGATGCTCTTGCAACAGCGGAATTATTTTTACAATTTTTAAATGAAATTGAAAAGTTACCACTTGTCACGTTGCAATCGCTTTATGAATTAAGTGATGTGTTCCAAAGCGATATAGCTGATGTGCTTTCTGAAAATATTTTAAAGAAAGTAATGCACGGTAAAGAAGATATAACGGAGTATGAAATACATCGAAATATTGCGCTGAAAAAGCGGAACTATTCCTTAAACCTTGGAGAAACGTGTTCATCAAAGTTTGATGCTTTCTTGAATAAAACGATGGATAAATTGGAATCACATATGCCAAAGTTTGAAAGAAGAGAAAGTCAACAACTGATGATGAAAGAGATATATACGGCGTTAAGAGATTCTCGTTTTTCACTAATTGAAGCCGGTACAGGAACAGGAAAGACTCTCGCTTATTTGCTTCCTAGTCTTTATTTTGCAAAGAGAAAAGAAGAACCTGTCATTATAAGTACACAAACGGTACAACTCCAACAACAAATATTAGAAAAAGAAATTCCGTTATTACAAAAAATAATGCCATTTTCATTTGAGGCAGCTCTTCTAAAAGGAAGAAAGCATTATTTATGCTTACATAAATTTGAGTATGCTTTGCAAGAGGAAGAAAAAAATTATGATATGGCACTTACAAAGGCGAAGATTTTAGTTTGGCTATTGCAAACTGAAACAGGTGATCGAGACGAATTAAATATTCCTGAGGGCGGAAAGTTACTTTGGAATCGTATTTGTAGCGATGCGTATAGTCCAGGCGGTATGCAAAGTAATTGGTTTAGTCGTTGTTTTTACCAGCGAGCGAAGAATAAAGCTTTATTTGCAGATATCGTTATTACAAATCATGCGTTATTATTTCAAGATTTTTCAAGTGAAGAACCGTTGTTCGCTTCATGCGAACATATTATTTTTGATGAAGCTCACCATATTGAAGAAGCCGCGAGTAGAACATTGGGTGAACAGTTCTCTTGTATGTATTTTCAATTGGTTATATCTCGTCTTGGGACACTAGAAACAGAAGATGTACTCTCCAAAGTATATAAAATGATGAAAAAATCAGAGCAAGCATCTCGTTCAACTTTCCGTATGATAAGTTATAGTTTGAAGGAACTTAAGTTTGATGCGGATGAACTCTTCCAAATGTTACGTACTTTTATATTTAAACAAACAAAGCAAGAGCAAGGAACGAATAATATGCCGCTCATCTATAGGTATAACGCAGAACTAGAAAAAGGTAAGTTGTGGGATAGTATCGTCGAATTAACAAATCGTTTTATATATGAATTAAGAAGGGTAGTAACTGCTCTTGAGAAGCAAGTGGATATATTGCAAAGTAAGTTAGAATGGGAGATGCATGTTGTAACAGGTGAATTTATGCATTTAATTGAGTTGCTGAGAAAGATGGCAGAATCATTACAGTTACTCGTATTAGAAAAGAATTCGTATGTAACTTGGATGGAGACTGAAACGAAAGGGACGATTCATTCAACAGTTCTATATGCACAGCCTGTTCATATTGGTGAAAGATTTGCTGATGAATTTTTAACAGAAAAAAAGAGTGTTATTTTTACATCCGCAACACTAACAGTTAACGATACGTTTGATTATATAAAAGAGGAACTTGGTTTACATGATTTCGCTCCAAATACTTTAAAGGTTCCGTCGCCATTTCGTTATGATGAACAGATGAAATTAATGGTGTCAACGGATGTACCTTTTATTAAGCAAGTAAGTAATGAGCGATATATTGAATCTGTATCGGAACATATTGCAAAGATAGCGAAAGCCACAAAAGGCAGAATGCTCGTTTTATTCACTTCGTATGAAATGTTAAAAGAAGCGTATGCGAATTTAAAAAATAATGATGAATTAGAGGGGTATTTATTACTGACCCAAAGTGTGAATAATAGAAGTCGAAGCCGCTTAATTCGAAAGTTTCAAGAATTCGACAAATCAATTTTATTAGGGACGAGCAGTTTCTGGGAAGGAATAGATATTCCAGGAGATGCCTTAAGTTGTCTTGTTATAGTCCGTCTACCATTTACACCTCCTCATCAGCCGATGATGGAAGCGAAAGGTGAGTGGCTAAAAAATCAAGGTGAAGATGTATTTGCTAAATTAGCGCTTCCACAAGCAATATTACGTTTCAAACAAGGATTCGGCCGCTTAATTCGAACGAATACAGATACAGGAACGGTAGTAGTGTTAGATCGTCGTTTGACGAGTTCTTCCTATGGAAAACGATTTCTACAATCGATTCCTAACGTACCTCTTTATGAAGGACCATTAGAAGAATTGTTAGTACAATTAGAAGAACCACCAAATGAATAAAAATGGAAGAAAAATACGCCTGAAGTACTTATAAACTTCAGGCGTAAAAAATGTGGGTAGGAGGAATTTTATTTTTCTTACTTCTTGTATACAAAATGTGTTGGTTTTCGACTTGAAACCTTTTTTTGCTGTACATGTCCTGCTATAATAGATGGGTGATGAAGCAGGGGTTGTAAAGAATGTACTCTTATTGTAACCGCATTGCGTTCTTCTATAATTAGAAATTTTTGTGTAACGGAGGAGTTTTTTCATGGAGAAGAAAATCGAAGTACTATCAACGACGCGTATTAAATATTCGTCGGATTTGTATAAAATTGTTGATAGTTTAAATCGTACGTTAAAAGAGCAGGACCTCATGTTCGGACTAGCATTAGACGAAAAAGATAAAGAAACAGCTGTATTTACGATTTACAGAACGTAGTGATACAATGAAAAAGTGGATCTTTGCAATCATTATTGTTATCGTTGCTAGCGGAATATATGGGGCGTATGTTTATAATAAAGCGATGGGAAAGAAAATTCCAAAAGAGTCGAAATTTGTAGAAATTGCTAAAGAAAAAGCAAAGCTTACAAAGGTGAAATCTGTTGATTATTACAACGGAAAATCTGCATATATAGTCGTGCAAGGTACAGATGAAAAGGGAGAACAACTTATCGTTTGGGTGCCTGAGAAAAAAGGGGATACTGTAGTAAGGAAAAAGAGCGAAGGTATTTCTGAAAAAGAGGCTATACAAAGAACAATAGAGCAAGTCGGCAATGAAAGTAAGGAATCAAAAAGTAAGCCGAAAGAGATTATGAAAGTGAAATTAGGCTTTGAAAATGATGTACCACTATGGGAAGTTACATATATTGATGATGACAATCGTTATAGTTATTACTATCTTGAATTTAAAGATGGAAAATTTTTAAGACGATATAGCATTGAAAAATAGATGTAGGGGGAACTACAAATGAAATTAGCAAAGCGAGTAGCTGCTTTAACACCGTCTTCAACTTTAGAAATTACAGCAAAGGCACAAGCATTAAAAGCAGAGGGTCATGATGTAATTGCATTAGGGGCAGGGGAACCTGACTTTAATACACCAGAGCATATTATGGATGCTGCACATAAAGCGATGTTAGAAGGGCATACGAAGTATACACCAACAGGTGGATTACAATCGTTAAAACAAGAAATTGTGAAGAAATTTACTCGCGATCAAGGTATTGCGTATGATCCATCTGAAATTATTGTATGTAATGGTGCAAAGCATGCATTGTATACATTATTCCAAGTATTACTTGATGAAGGAGATGAAGTTATCATCCCAACTCCTTACTGGGTAAGCTATCCAGAGCAGGTAAAGCTTGCTGGCGGTAAGCCGGTTTATGTAGAAGGTTTAGAAGACAATGAGTACAAAATTACAGCAAAGCAGCTGCGTGAGGCAATTACAGAGAAAACGAAAGCAGTTATTATTAATTCACCGAGCAATCCAACAGGAATGATTTATAGCAAAGAAGAATTACAACAGCTTGGAGAAGTATGTTTAGAACATGATATTTTAATCGTTTCTGATGAAATTTATGAAAAATTAATTTATGGTGGCGTAGAATATACTTCAATTGCCCAGCTTTCTAATGCATTAAAAGAACAAACACTTATTATTAATGGTGTATCTAAATCTCATTCTATGACAGGATGGCGTATTGGATATGCTGCAGGAAATAAGCAGCTTATTAAAGCGATGACGAACTTAGCGAGTCATAGTACGTCAAACCCTACTTCAATCGCTCAATACGGCGCAATTGCGGCATATGCAGGCTCACAAGAACCTGTGGAAACAATGTGTCAAGCCTTTGAAGAGAGATTAAACATTATTTATGATAAATTAATTCAAATCCCTGGCTTTACTTGCATTAAACCGCAAGGTGCATTTTACTTATTCCCTAACGTAAAAGAAGCTGTAGCTTTATCAGGATATGCAACAGTTGATGATTGGGCAAAAGCTCTATTAGAAGAGGAAAAAGTGGCTCTTGTACCAGGTACAGGATTTGGTGCTCCAAATAATGTTCGCTTATCATATGCGACATCTCTTGAACAAGTAGAGAAAGCATTAGAGCGTATCCATACATTTATGAAAAGTAAAGTGCAAGCTTAATTTTATATTTCATTCATGTAATATAAAAAACCTCCCCATTAATAGGGAGGTTTTTTTGACGAATTGTGGCAAAAAGAAATAGCTAAAGGTGTGTTATACTAGAGAGCGAGGTGTTTGGTGATGAAAAAGAAAATGATGTTACAGTGGTTTGAGCAGGGAAGCATTGCAATTCCAAAATTACTTATGATGCATTATAAAAAATTAGGTTTAAATGAGACGGAATTTATGGTCGTACTTCATGTACACACATTTTTAGAATCAGGTAATTCGTTTCCGACTCCTTCAGAGATTTCTGAACGGATGACGATAACGGAAATGAAATGTATGGAAGTAATTCAAGCATTGATTCAAAAAGGGTTTTTATCACTAGAAGGTGGACAAAGATCAGAAGCGATGATGTGCGAAAGTTATTCTTTACAACCGTTATGGGAAAAAATATTACATTTCTTAATGGATGAATCGATAGAGGAAGAGCAAAAAGAAAAAAAACAGCTGCAAGTAAATTTATATACAGTATTTGAAAAAGAATTTGGAAGACCACTTTCGCCGTTCGAATGTGAAACGTTAGGAATGTGGGAGGACCAAGATCAACATCATCCCAATTTAATTCAAGCGGCTCTTAGAGAAGCTGTAATGAGTGGAAAACTAAATTTCCGATATATTGATCGTATTTTATTTGAATGGAAAAAGAATGGAATTAAAACGGTAGATCAGGCTCAAAATCAAGGTCAAAAATTTAGAGCGAATCAACAAAGAGCACAACAAATGACAAAACAAGAGACGAAATTTACTGGAAAAGTGCCTTTTTATAATTGGTTGGAGCAGTAATATAGGAGGAAGTATATGTTAAATAAAACGCAAATTCGCTATTGTTTAGACACAATGGCGGATATGTATCCAGAAGCACATTGTGAATTAATTCATGAGAATCCTTTTGAATTAGTAATCGCGGTAGCACTATCTGCACAATGTACAGATGCACTTGTAAATAAAGTGACGAAAAATTTATTTCAAAAATATAAAACACCAGAAGATTATTTAAGTGTATCTTTGGAAGAGTTACAACAAGATATACGTTCTATTGGGTTGTATAGAAATAAAGCAAAAAACATTCAAAAATTGTGTCAGATGTTGCTGGATGATTACAATGGAAAAGTTCCAGAAGACCGTGACGAGTTGACGAAATTACCAGGAGTAGGGAGAAAAACAGCAAATGTAGTTGTTTCGGTAGCGTATGGCATCCCGGCAATTGCTGTTGATACGCATGTAGAAAGAGTGAGCAAACGGTTAGCGATTTGTAGATGGAAAGATTCGGTGTTAGAAGTAGAAAAAACATTAATGAAGAAAGTACCGATGGATGAGTGGGGAGTTACACATCATCGTATGATTTTCTTTGGACGTTATCACTGTAAAGCACAACGACCGCAATGTGAGGAGTGCAGACTGTTAGAAGTATGTCGTGAAGGAAAGAAGCGAATGAAGGTGAAATAAAGGATGGAGCGAGTTATAGAAATACCGAAAGAATTTCACTGTTTACCATTTTTTAAAGAAAGTGTAAATTTAGTTAAGTATCATACAGACAATTCTTTTGAAGAGATAATACAAAATACTTACTTTATATTTGATATTGAAAGACAGTATGAGCCGTGGAAGGAAATTGAAAACAGCATTCCAGCGATGTTGAATGTATGGAAAAATAAGCATGAAGACATTGCTATACTGTTTCGAAATAGAAATAAGCAAGAGGCTGAGGGACCAATGATTCTTTTTGCAGCTCACTTGTTATCGGTTGTCTATTGGCTAAATGAACAACCTGTTCATAGTTTGAATGAAATGCAAATAAATACGAATAAATTAAAAGTGCAACCTGTTAATTTTATGGAAAGATATTCATTCATTATAAAGAAACCGAGTAATTATCATTCTTATATTCAATTAGCGCAGTTGTATATCGAAATAGAAAAGCTGTATGTAAAGAAAATGATAACAAAAAAGAAGTCCGCTTCTCGTTAAGAGAAACGGACTTCTTTTTTGTATATTAGGACTCTGTTGTAACAACAGCACCGTCTGCGTGAGGTGTATCTCCTCCGGTATTTTGGTGTTGCTGTTCTTGTTGTTTCTTAGCCTCTTCTTCAGCTTTTTTCTTGGCCTCTTCTTCAGCTTTCTTCTTAGCTTCTTCATCAGCTTTTTTCTTAGCTTCTTCTTCAGCTTTTCTTCTAGCTTCCTCATCAGCTTTCTTTTGAGCTTCTTCTTGCTGTTTACGTTGTTGTTCTTGCTGTTGTTCTTGTTGTTTCTTAGCCTCTTCTTCAGCCTTTTTCTTAGCTTCGTCTTGTTTTACTTTATCTTCATTAGCCTTTTTCTGGGCTTCTTCATCAGCTTTTTTCTTAGCTTCTTCATCGGCCTTTTTCTTAGCCTCTTCTTCAGCTTTTTTCGCATCTGGAGTTCCGCCAGGCGCAGTGAAGGATGCACCAACTGCTGGGCTTGTTCCAGTGCCTTTTTTCGCTACTACAGAGAAGCTGTAAGTAACACCTGGTTTAATACCACCAAGAGTAGCTGTCGTACCACTTATTGATAGGCTACCACTTGAACCATCAGTTGCTTTATAGCTGGCTGCATATGCATCGACTTCTGCTGGTCCAGACCAGTTTAGTGTAACTGTGCTAGCGCCATCAAAAGTGACATTCAGACCACTAGGGGCATCTACTTTAATTTGTTTAATTGCATCTTTTTTCGCACCTTTTACGTATAATTCTCCGTTTATTTCTTGTACAGAAGAAGGACGTTCAAAGCGTGATTTATCTGTAGCGAATTTGCTCATCATTACTTGGAACATTTGCTGTGCAATTTTAGTATAACGATCACTAATGTAGTTTTCTGGACCATTCTTTACGTAACCCGTCCATACAGCCATCGTATATTGTGGTGTATATCCAGCGAACCAGCTATCCCTGTTTGCATCAGCTGGAATGCCGTATTTCTTTAAATCTTTTGCATCAAAGTTTTGCGTTCCAGTTTTACCCGCTACGTCAACACCTGAAACATATGCTGTTGGTCCTGTACCACCAGAACCAGGTTTTACTACGTCACGAAGAACGTCAGTTACCATGTAAGCTGTATAGTCTTGCATAGCGCGTTGTTCTTTCGGTTTAAAGCTTTTCTTTTTCCCGTCCGGGAAGGTTACTTCTTTTACGAAATGTGGTTTATTATAGTTACCACCATTACCGAAGGTTGCATATGCACCTGCTACTGCTAATGGAGAACTATCGTTACTACCAATTGCAGTAGATTCATGTACTCCATTTTCAAATGTCATGCCTAAACCTTCAGCAAACTCTTTTGATTTATTAAGTCCAACTGTTTGAGCTGTCTTTAAAGCCGGGATGTTTAATGACTTCTTCAATGCTTCACGAAGTGAAACGTCACCTTTAAAACTCCCTGTAGCATTTTTAATCTTTGTGCCATCCGAATAAGTATATTCAGAGTCATTTAATTGATGGTAAGTAGACCATTGAAGATTCTCAATCGCTGGACCGTAGTCGAAAATTGGTTTCATTGTTGAACCAACTTGGCGTTTTAAATCAGTTGCCATATTATGACCTTTGAAAGTGGACTTATTTTCTTTACGTCCAGCACCAATTGCTCGAACTTCTCCAGATTGTGTATCCATAAATACGAATGATCCTTGGAATTGATCGTTTGGATACTTAATAAGATTACCATCCATAATTTTTTCAGCGTAATCTTGAGCATCTTGATCAAGTGTTGTATGAATCGTTAAACCATCTGAACCGATATTTACATCAGGATATTCTTTTTCAACTTCTTTTACAACCGCATCTAAAAATGCTTGATACTTCATCTCAGTTACTTCTGAAGACGGTTGAAGGCCCTCAGTTACTGGGATCTTAACGGCGTTATTCATTTCTTCTTTTGTTATATAACCATGTCGATTCATTAATGATAATACGACATTACGACGATTTGTTGCTCGTTCAACATTTTCCTTTTTTGTTGGATCATAAATGTTTGGACCTTGGGGTAAACCAGCGAGCATAGCAGCTTCATGTAATTGCAAGTCTTTTAAATCTTTACCATAATATTTTTGCGCTGCTGTCGCAATACCGTATGAACGGTTACCCAAATTAATCTTATTTAAGTACATTTCTAAAATCTCATGTTTAGAGTATTGTTGCTCTAATTTGTAAGATAAGTACCATTCTTGTACTTTTCTTTTAGCAGTTTTGTCCATCGTTAGAAAGTAGTTTTTAACGACTTGCTGTGTAATCGTACTACCACCTTGGGAACCGAAACCACCAGTGACATTTTCCATAACTGCTTTTGTAGTTCGTTTAAAATCAATTCCATTATGATCATAGAAACGCGAATCCTCAGTTGCAAGGAATGCATTTTCAACTACTTTTGGAATTTGATCATAAGTAACGTGTGTTCGTTTTTCAGCACCGTATTCATAGAAGAAATTCCCGTTTTTATCAAGAAACTTTGTTGATAAAGGATTAACAAGTTTGGCTTTGTCTAATTTTGGAGCATCCTTTACCATAACAAAGAAAGCGGAAACGCCGGCTACAAGACCAACGATACCAAGAAGTAGACAACCTATAAGAAATTTCTTGAAAAAGGAGCCTTTTTTCTTTGGTTTTTCTTCTTTATGTGTTTTTTTTTCTTGATTTTTCACATGATTTCGTTCTGTACGAGAACGATAATTATCTGACATTATACTTTCTCCTACCTTTCATTCTCTCCCCCAAAAGTCGAAAAAAGAGCCTTAGTGATGACTCTATCACGAAAAATAAACCATGTCTAGTACACGGATATAGTCAATCCGAGGGTGATAACCGCATGATAATAAGGATCCATGCTCTTCTATTTCTTCTTTCGTAATCGACTTGCGTCCACCAGTATTTTGACGATTCCAAAATGCAATAATATGTTTTGCATCTAGTAAATAAAATTCATCAAAAAGTGTAAATTTAATAATAACAAATGCAATTCCATTATGAGCAACCACTTGCTTCATATGTTCAATTTGATGAAGGTGGAAGTTTTGAAGTGGGAAACTAGTTTTATTTTTTGTTTCCTTTGCTTCAAAATCGATGTATTTCCCTTTGTATACACCGTTGTAATCTGTTGTAGAAGGTTGTTTAAAATACGCTTCTTTTACCACTGCAGCACTTCGAGCGGGGTAATCTACTTTTACAATTTGAAGAGGTGTAGGCTTTTTATGTACACATGCAATATTATGGGTTAAGTAATATTGATTTGTTTCATTCAATTCCTCTTCAAGGGACATACCTCTATTACTATAAGTATGTGTTTTTATAGGTGTTTTTTGAGGTTGTGAAGCTTGATTATACCTTTTTCCATTTGGGTAACGAATGGTCATAGTGTGTCCACCCCCAACTTGCTAAGAATTACTTACAAAGGTGATTATATCAAAAAATGAAAAAAGATGTGACCTTTTTGATGAAAGGTATGATGACTTATTTATGTTTACATGGAATGATTATATGAAAATGAAACAAAATCGAGAAAAAAATTTTTGTACAGAGGAAGAAAAAGCAATCATTCACAATATTAAAAAGAAAACAGAAATAGCTAATGTGGACAATATTTCTCGGACACAATCTTATCAAGAATATTATGTAAGAAATAGTGAAATCAGGTGGGCCTTTTTAGCGAGTATGGTTTCGAGAAATGCGGGCTGGAATATGACTGATTTAGAAGGGAGATATTATGCTACTGTTTTACCTAGAACGGTAAAAAAACATTTATTTATTCTGTACGAACAGGCTAATTGGATTATTTTTTTAGATGCATTTCCTCAGCTATTATTGTATGAGGAAAGTAAGAAGAGACGTGCACCTCTCTTTCATTTGTTGCAATATTTCAACGTATCAATTTTTATGGAAAAAGAATGGTTACTTTTCTGGGAAAGAAGAGATATGAATAGGCTTATGACAGCGCTTATTATAAATGAACAAAATAAAATTCAAAAACCAGTCATTGAGAACACATATTTTAAAAAACATGTATTCCATACTGCACTTTTTAAAGTACAAGAAAGACTTCATATTAGTGCAGTTATCTTCCCAACAATTGAAGGGAGAATGTATGGATTTTCGGTTTATCAATTTGAAACGTTACAACAGCGTATAGAACTAGGAAAAAAATTAGCATGGTTATTGTTTCATCCAATTTATAATGGTTCGTTTTATAAGTTTGCATTGAAAACTACACATACTGGGTCTAGAGAAGATTATGAAGTTTACGCAAAGGAAACTCGAAAGTCTTATACGCCAACACTTAGAGATATTTATCCTGTTATTTTACATGAAGAAATAAAAATGAGAGATTGGTTTTGTGCAAATATGAAAATGAATGTGCTATTTGTACCTGAAGAACCTAAAGGGGAAGTTAATATAACAGAATGGTATAGAAGAAAGAGAGAACAAATCTATAGGCTATCTATCGCAAATCGTTTTGCTAAAAGGATGGATGAGTTCATGATATAATAAAAAAGAAGTCCCGTCTTCCATTTTGAAGACGGGACTTCTTAATTTGAAACAATCCTGCTATGTGTGCTACAACTTTAATCTCAAAACGTAATGCTAGTAGGAGATTAAGGGTGACTTGAAATTTAACTGTTCGTAATAAAGTCTCGCTTTATGTAGCAGGGAAGTTTGGACCATCTAGCTTTGGATTGCCAGTCTCGGGTTTATTTTGTTGTTTGTTTTGGTTTTTCTTTTTTTCATTTTTGTTCTTTGCCATTGTAATACACCTCCTTTTTGTATTGTTACCATTTCTATAAATGACATACGAAATGATTTCTTTGACGAATAACAACTAGTTTTGTCATGTGGGCAGGAGTGGTGAATCATTCGGCGAAATTACATGACAAAGGAAAAGCAAAGAAGGAGGCGTTTTGTATATGGCGATGGTTCAGAAGGAAGATGTAATGAAAAAAATGGATCAAATGTTAAGTTCTCTCGATTTGCTGGAAATGAATATAGGGATTAGAATGAATCATGCATTAAAGGATGCGAGTGAAAAAATATGCAATAAGATAGAAATAACAGAAATGCATATTGAACATATGGAAAATAAATTAGTGCATCACGAAGAGAAAGGGAATTGGGTAAAGACATTTCAAAACGTCGTAGTGAGTGCATAATAAGGTGGGAAAGAAATGAAGAATGAAGCATTAATACAGTCTTCAGAAAAACTCATGCAGTATAATAATGAAGCGAATGTAAAAAAGAGAGAACTAACCGAATACGACTTTTATAAGGATATGAAACCGTTTGTAGATATGGTAGATGAGGAATTAAAGAAGTGGAAAGAATTAGCTTATAAGTGGATTAAAGAAGAAAAGCCAAAATATATACATGTACAGCAAATTGATCAAGTATATGATAATTTACAAACGAATGTGTTGCAATGCTTTGTAAATAAAGGTAAAGGTAAACGATTCTTTGAAACACACCAAGCCATTTCGTATACTTTGCAAAATATAGTTGAGCAATGTAAATAACAAGAGGGAGAGCCCTCTTGTTATTTTTATGCTTCTGTCATTGTTGTAGGTTTTGTTGCGCCGTTTATTTCTAATTCTTTTATTAATGTTCGATAATCTGATATGCATATTTTTCCTTCGAGATACCAATGTCTCGCAAAGTCTAATAATTCATTTGCATTCTCTGTGCAATACCCCTTTTTTTGAGAAAACGCTTGTTTTAAATCCCCTAATACCATGTTGATTCCTCCCCCATGAGAATCTTCTTCTTTATTATCATAGCATGGAAGGGTTTTCTTTTTTAATTTTTTAAAAATTTAAACTTCCGACAAAAATAGACAGATACTCCATCACACATATTATTTTATAGGTACATATTATATATGTAGAAACTTATGTGAAGGAGGAGAGAATGCATGTTTCAACAACCTAACTTATATCAGCAAACGAATCCATATGCACAGCAAAATATGTACCAATATAATACGGATACATATTTACGGTATAATATGTATCCTTTCGAGCCTTATTATGGAAATCAAAATTATTATCAACCGTTTGAAGTGTCCTTTATGAATCAAGCTCAACAACCACAACAGCAGCAACCTTATGTGAATCAAGCTCAACAACCACAACAGCAGCAACCTTATGTGAATCAAGCTCAACAACCACAACAGCAGCAACCTTATGTGAATCAAGCTCAACAATCACAAGCTCAGCAACCATACATGAATCAACCACAGCAGCAGCCTTATATGAATTCGCAATATTATATGCCACCACCATCGCCGTATGCTAATCAACAAGCGATGTTTTATCCACCAAAACAACCGTACCCGACGCAGGGTAAGCAAAAGCAACAACAGCCAAGTCAGTTTTCTAGTTTTGTTTCTCAATTTAAAACATCAGATGGTAACTATGATGTAAATAAAATGATGAATACAGCTGGACAAATGATGAATGCGATGAATCAAGTGACAGGTATTGTAAAGCAAGTTGGAGGCTTTTTTGGTAAGTGATGTTGAAGGATTGTCTATAAAAACAATGTAAATGAAATAAAGGACTAGACAAATTTCCTTGTAATAAATGGGTATATATAACAAACGGCTTTCTCTCTTTTCTCATAC
This sequence comes from Bacillus cereus group sp. BfR-BA-01356, assembly GCF_022663635.1. Taxonomy (NCBI): domain Bacteria; kingdom Bacillati; phylum Bacillota; class Bacilli; order Caryophanales; family Bacillaceae; genus Bacillus; species Bacillus cereus group sp. BfR-BA-01356. The sequence goes on from NZ_JAKUFX010000005.1 coordinate 52,681, forward strand.
TGTAAAGTGTAATCAGATTTTTTTAACGAGAGAGGAGAGAAAAAACTATGCATCATTGTCATCCTTGCTTTGGAGGGCATAAGCCTACAGGACCTATTTGTACGACTGCTCCTGTCATTCATCCGACGAAACAATGCGTAACACACTCTTTTTCAACAACGGTGGTGCCACACATTTTCCCAACACATACAACACATGTACATCATCAACAAATTAAAAACCAAAACTTCTTCCCGCAAACAAATTCAAATGTAAATGTTGTGGACCCAATCGACCCAGGATTCGGTGGCGGATGTGGACCGTGTGGCCATGGTCATCATCATCACCACCACGGTCATCAAATATCTCCATTTGGGCCAGGACCGAATGTATCACCGTTTGGACCAGGACCAAATGTATCACCGTTTTTACCAAACAATGTATCACCAGTAGGTCCAAATATCGGACCAAACGTTGGTGGAATATTTAAAAAGTAAATGATATGTTAGAACTAGCGAAATGCTAGTTCTTTTTTTGTAATTGGAGTGTTGATATGAAAGTTATTGCAGTAACAGGATATAAGCCATTTGAACTTGGAATATTTAAAAATGATCATCCAGGAGTGGAGTGTATAAAGAAAGCATTACACCGTAAATTACTCACTTTTGTAGAAGATGGTTTAGAATGGGTTATAATAAGCGGCCAATTAGGTGTAGAATTATGGGCTGCTGAAGTTGTTTTTGAAATGCAAGTAGAATATCCTGATTTAAAATTAGCGGTATTCACTCCGTTTTTAGAACAAGAAGAAAATTGGAAAGAAGATAATCGTGAATATTACGAATTTATTCTTTCTCAAGCAGACCATGTTGATAGTATCACGAAACGGAAGTATGAAAGCCCAGAGCAATTTAAATTAAAAAATCAATTTTTTATTGAAAAAAGTGATGCGCTTTTAGCGGTATACGATGAAGAAAAACCAGGAAGTCCCAAATATATTGTAGAATCAGCAAAGAAAAAAGGGGAAATAGAAAATTATCACAGTTATTTCATTCTTTTTTCTGATTTACAAGATATAATAGAAGAGGAACAGTGGAATAATGCAGAGTAATATGTAATATAGTACTCGTATATATGATTGACAAAAAGCATTGTTTCTGAAAAAATTTAGTTAATGAAAGTTTTGGTAAAAATTTGAGGTGAAGAAAATGATTTCGGATAAAATTAAATTAACAGCGAAAGATATTTTAGAAAAAGAATTTAAAACAGGTATGAGAGGTTATCAGCAAGAAGAAGTAGACAAGTTTCTTGATATGATCATTAAAGACTATGAAGCTTTCCACAAAGAGTTTGAGCAATTAAAGCAACAAAATGCTCGTTTAAAGCGTGAATTAGAGGAACAAAAACTAGCAGTAACGCAAGTTCCACAACAACCTGTACAAACACCAGTTGCACAACCGGTTTATAACAACACGAATACGGATATTTTAAAACGCTTATCTAACTTAGAAAAAGCTGTATTTGGAAGTAAGTTATACGAATGATGTAAGGTGGGAAAAGGTTTAAGCATTTTACATAGAAAAAAACGTTGCAAAATCTTTTTGTTTCCACTATACTAATGGATGTCATAACGTTTGGGTAATCGCTGCAACGCCAACGTTGTAGAGGAAAGTCCATGCTCGCACGGCCTGAGATGGCTGTAGTGTTCGTGCCTAGCCAATTCATAAGCTAGGGTATTCTGGCTGTAAGGCTGGTTTAACGGCAGGGAAAAAACCTAAGTCCTTTCGGATATGGTTTGACTACCTTTAAAGTGCCACAGTGACGAAGTCCTTGAAGAAATGATAGGAGTGGAACGAGGTAAACCCCACGAGCGAGAAACCCAAATAATGGTAGGGGAATCTTTTCCAAGGAAATGAACGACGGGAAAGGACAGGTTTTATAACCTGTAGATAGATGATTGCCACCGGAGTACGAGGCGTGGGCCGTTTGTAGTACAAAGGAACAGAACATGGCTTACAGAACGTTATGAACCAACTATGAAATAACTCAGCTCTCCTTTGTTAGAGGAGGGCTTTTTATTTGTATGAAGTTATAAAGTATGAGTTAAAATGGTTAATGAGAATATTTTTCGTAAAATGTAATAATTAATAGGACCAATTGCTATTAATTATTGTTTGAATATACATAAGAGGTGAATGCAAATGGGAAAAGTTACTTTAATTGCAACAGCGGCAATGGGTATTGAAGCGTTAGTTGCCCGAGAAGTTCGCGATCTTGGTTATGAATGTCAAGTAGAAAACAGCAAAGTAACATTTGAAGCAGATGAAAAGGCGATTTGTCGTACGAATTTATGGTTACGTACTGCAGACCGTGTAAAAATTAAAGTTGGCGAATTTAAAGCAACGACATTTGATGAGCTATTTGAAAAAACGAAAGCATTAAACTGGGGAGATTATATTCCAGAGAATGGCGAATTCCCTGTTATCGGTAAATCTTTAAAATCTGAATTATTCAGTGTTTCGGATTGCCAACGTATCGTTAAAAAAGCTGTCGTTGAAAAATTAAAAACAACATATAAACGTACAACTTGGTTTGAAGAAGATGGTCCGTTATTCCGTATTGAGATTGCAATGCTCAAGGATATTGCAACATTAACAATTGATGCGAGCGGTGTTGGACTTCATAAACGTGGATACCGTATGGATCAAGGGGAAGCTCCGTTAAAAGAAACATTAGCTGCGTCTTTAATTAAATTAACAAACTGGAAGCCAGATCGTCCATTTGTTGATCCATTCTGTGGATCAGGTACAATTCCGATTGAAGCAGCATTAATTGGACAAAACATTGCACCAGGATTTAACCGTGGTTTCGCATCTGACGAGTGGGGCTGGGTAGGTAAACAAAACTGGCGTGAAGCTCGTCAAGAAGCTGAAGATTTAGCGAACTATGATCAACGATTACAAATCATTGGATCAGATATTGATCATCGTATGATTCGAGTTGCTCAAGATAACGCAGAAGAAGTAGGCTTAGGCGATTTAATTACATTTAAACAAATGCAAGTAAAAGATTTCACAACAAAAGAGGATTATGGCTACGTTGTAACGAATCCTCCATACGGAGAACGTTTAAGTGAAAAAGCACTCGTTGAACAACTGTATAAAGAAATGGGACAAGTATTCCGCCCGTTAGATACATGGTCAGCGTATGTATTAACAAGCTACGAAGCATTTGAGAAGTGTTATGGAAAAGATGCGTCGAAGAAGCGTAAACTGTTTAACGGATTTATCCGTACAGATTACTACCAATACTTCGGAAAACGTCCACCGCGTAATTCATAGTATAAAGGCATTTGAAGGGCTAAAACATAATTGGTTCGCTTAGAACAAGTTATTAAATATTAGCCCAATAAATAAACCTCATTCTTTTTTCCAAAAGGAAGAAAGGGTGAGGTTTTTTGTTGTATAAAATTGTAATGCAAGAATTTTCAGATGATAGGGAATTACGTAATTTAAGTAAACATACTTTGAAATCTTATAAAGAAATTTTGAAAAGATTTGAGTCCTTTTGTGTAAATAAAGGGATATTTGACACTGATAAAGTTACGTCAAAAGTTGCAAAAGAGTTTTTCATTTATTGTAAGCATGAGTTGAAAAATAGTATATCTACAATAAATGAAAAGAATCGAACATTAAAGGTGTATTTTAAGTACCTAGAAGAAGGGATAGTCGAAGAAAACCCATTCAAAAAAATAAAATTTAGTAAAGAAGATACCATAACAGATGTTTTAACAGATGAGTAAGTAAAGAGTATTCTTGAACACTTTGATAGAGGGCATTATAAAGGGACAAATTATGCTTTAATGAGAAATCAAATGGTAATAGTCCTATTGATTTCTACAGGGCTTAGGAGAGAAGAATTAGTTAATTTAAAGTGGCCTGATATTGACATGAGGAATAGGACAATTATGACTTATGGGAAGAAAAGAACCGTTGCTACTATTCCATACACACAGCCCCATTTTCCGAAGAGTTGCGGTCACTCTTCGGTACCCATATCGTAATTTATGCCGAAGACAAACATCCTTTATTTTCTCTTCTATCTCATCTCTTAGGTCCACTGTTCGTTGTAACCAACGATAAAATGTAGACCAGGGTAATTCTAATACATTACATAATTCTTTTACCGTTAGTTTTGTTTTGAAATCGGTCCATAAAGTAACTACAGTTTCCGGGTTTAATTCCTTTCGATTTCCAGATACTTTCCCCATATCAGTAATTTTGTTTTTAACTGTTTATTTTCTAACCGTAGCTGTTCCAATTCATTTAACTCTTTTGGCCCTTTTCCATAAGAATATTGTTTTCCTACAGGTTGTTGAAAACGGTACGTTTGACCGGTACGATACCATTTCATCCACGTCTTAATTTGGGAAACATTTTTAATTCCAAACTGCTCCATAATGGTCCGATTGGAATATCCATCCTTTTTCATGTACCACTATTCGGGTTCACTTCAAAATTTAGGAGGGCGTTTTTTTGAGTCGTGAATCTTTTTGATTTTCGTTTTCGTAATTCGTTTTAATATATAAAGTTGGCAAATTAGAGAATCCTCAAACCCCTTGATAACAATGAGATTTATCATGTCTCAAAAGTACCAAATTGCAATTAAGGATACCCTCTTGGACATTTTGGAATATTAAATTACTTGTTTAAAATGCGATGGGATATCACTTTTTGTCCGAAAATGAGAAATAAGGTGACATTTTCTGATAAACTTATATCAAAAAGTGTCTCAAAAATGGACAAAAAGTGATAGGTATAGAAAATAGATAGTAAAAAGAATAGATAGTATAAAAGGAAGGTCGCTAACGCTCTTTGATTCGCCTTCGGCTCATTACCTCACTTCGTTCGGTGGGGCTTTGCCCTTCTTTTACATAATAAAAATGTTTTAAATGAACTTTAAAAGATATTTTAAGCAAAATAAATTATTTAATTAAAGATTTTAAAGAAGTATGAAAATAAAAAAGGGTGGTTATCTATTTTACAACCACCCTTTTAATTCAACCTATTAACCACCAGTATGACCATCCGACATTTGTTTTACAGTATAAATTGTTTCATGTGTATCTTTAGAATCCAGTACACCAAATGTTAATGTTAGTGCAGTCATAATTCCCGTTAAACTAATTATTACTTTTTTCATTTTAACGCCCCCTTATCATGAATTTTTTCTCTTGCATTTGAACTTAGATAGAAGTATTTACTTGCCTTTAAATGATTGCCTTCATGATAAAATTTCACTGCTAATTTTTCATTATATTCATTAATGTACTCGTATAGGTTTTCTTTTTCAAAATAGAGCATTCCTGCTAGTATTATTGATTCTAATTGTTCTCCAGAAACCTCATTGTTTATCGTTAGTAAGATATTAAAGCGATGTTGGTATTCCTCATTTTTTAATTTTAAACTGATTTCTAAACCTGTTTTTAAAAGTTCTAATGCTTTTTCTTTATTATTAATTTTTGCATGTTCACATGCTTCAATTAAAATCGCTCTATAGTTTGCTGGCATTTTTTCAGTTACTTCGGATAAATAGCGAATTGCTAATTCTGAAAGGTTTTGATTTGCATACATAAAACCTAAGTTATGTCGAACGTATAAGGTTGCTTGTTCTTCGTTTTGTTTTTGGAATATATCCAATGCAGAGATAAGACATTCTTCTGCTAATTCATATTCTTTCAAATGTATACATGCTAATCCATAAAGATTATTACAGTAACCAATGTTTAATTCATAACCATTGTATTTAGAAAAAATTTCTTTTGCCTTAGAAACCTGTTTAAGTGCTAAAACATATTGTTGGTTATGGCAACTGAAGGTAGAAAGTTTAAAATAAAATTCTGCTTGTTCAAGTTGATCTGGGATTTGTTTTAATTTAATTTCGGCTTTTTCATAATGTTCTTTTGCCAAATTATAATCACCAGTTATGTTTGAGTGCATTGCCTTGAAAAAATGGTAATAATATAATAAAGGTTCATCTGTTGGTATATCAAAAGATTCTATTTCTTTAAAACTATCTTTGCCAATACTTAAACTGTCCATCAAGTATTGATAACGGAAGTTCAATAAAGAGTGGTATAAAAGTACATTTTTATCGTCTTTTACACTGGTAATGTTTTTATCGAGTTCCTTTTTTAGTTGCTTTGCATTATTTAAATTTCTTTTTCGAATTTCTATATACCAGTTATCTAATAACTTTGTAATCTGTTCATTCCCCTTTGTTTGAACGTTCATGATATCCTCCTTTGGATTTTATAGATTCTTATAAATAATGATAGCAAGAATAGAATATAATAGATATTATACTTAATTGTTTTTCAACAAAAAACTGAATTTTCTGTTTTTGTTAAGGGTAATATAAAATCGTTTTAAATAGTACATAATAGGAAGTTTATGCGAGTGGAAAAATATGGTATTTTTATTAGTAAAGTGCAAATTTTATTAAAGGAAAGAGGGCGTAGGGATGGGGAATTTAGAACCATTTACAGGGGTGACGGTAACAGGGCAGATACTAAAAGAAGGATATACATTAAATTGGCGTAATCAAGAATTAATCATTGGGCAAAAAGTAAAAAGTGAATTGATAAATATTGATACAAAAAAATGGAAACAGAATATTTCAATGCTTGAAATTGTTAGTGAAGATAGTGTGAAAAATGTGCAAAGTGCTGTAGTTCGTGGCGTTATTGGGAATATTGCATTAGGTGGTGCAGGAGCGTTAGCAGGGGCTTTGTCTGCAAAGAATGATTCTACATTTCATGTAATAATTAGATATCATAATGGATATGTAGATTTGATAGAATGTGATATTAAATTGTACACCAAACTTTTGCAACAAGTAGCAGAAAATAAACGTTCTGGAAACAGTGAATTCATTAACATGGAATATGATGCAGAAGAGTATAAAAGAAGGAAAGAGCAATTTAATAAAGGGCAAACCATGGATATAGTTGGATGTGGTGTGGTTTTAATTATAATTATTGTTATAGTTTTTGTTTTTATTGGTATTTTGGCAGGTTAATAAAATAGTGAGATTAGTGTGCTAGTGTAAAAAAGAATTCTTTTTTGAAAAGGAGAAGTTATAATTGATGAATTTTATATCTAAATTAACAGATGTCGAATAACCGGAAGTTATTGTTGAATTTAGTAAGAAATATAGGGGTATAAATACTGTGATTTTTGTAAAATACAAGTTTAAGAATTGAGGTAAATAGATGGCACTTGAAACACAAGCAATTCGTAGTATAAAGGAATTTAAAGAAATTTCATTACAGAAAATACAAGTAATTCTTTTTTTATTGTTGACCTTTTTGTTTTTTATTAAAAGTTTTGATTATAATTTTTTTGTAGATTTAAATAATCAATTTATGGGATTGATGGCTCATCAATATTTAAAGAAGGTCCTGTTAGTATTTGTAATGATAATGAACTTTTTAGCCTACTTAGTGATATTAGGAGGGATAATATCAGTTTTTTTACTTCTTATATATCATTTTTATTGGGAGAAACTTACTTGTTATAAGTTAAATGGAGAAAGATGGTATGTGATAAGATATATAACAGAATTGAGCGTGAATTTATCTACTTTCTATTTACTTATTTTGGGTTATTTGAATGTATTAGATGTTAATGTGAAATATACAAATTTGCTAGTGACAGCAGGGTATTTTGCTGGTTTTTTTGTCTTCTTATTTTTCTTTAGTATCATGCGATTTCTTTTTGCTAATACAGATGATTAATGAGAAGCGATGAGATTGTCCAGTTTTGAATCAAATAGTCATCTCATAATTAGGATATAATAAATTATTGAAGATGTTATCTAATTATGTTAAGATAAAACGATGTGTCTAATACATAAATCCATTGTATTTTTTTTCTAGACATATTATTATGGAAGTAGTAACAAATGATTCGGAAAAAAGAAATTAGAGGAAACCTTTAAATTACTAGGTTTATGAGTTTGTTTTGGTGGCAGATTACTACCAATACTTCGGAAAACGTCCACCGCGTAATTCATAGTATAAAACTCCTCCAGCGCGCATATACTGGCTATTATGTAATGCGTAAAGGAGGAAGTCATATGGATAATTTTCAATTATCAATGATTCAAAAAGCTATTCACCGTACGTATGATGAGCTCGGAAAAGAAGTGGATAGTCAAGGTGCGATTGTAGATGAAATACAAAAAGCACAAGAAGAATATTTGTCAGCTCTTTCACATGAAACAGCGATTGATAAACGGTATTTAAAGTCATTAATATAGAAGAAAATTTTCCTTTTTCGAAAGGAAAATTTTTTTTCGTGAATTTCTATGTATTGCAACAGGGGAAAGCAAATGCATACATATGCGTAGCAGTTGCTATTATCTTTTTATAGAAAAACTTTTTGGTTGGAGGCTAAGGATGTTTACTGAGAAGAGATTACCATTTGAAGTAGGAAAACAAGATAATTTTTATGATAAGTTGAATGAGTGGATTGGAGATGTGTTTTACGACATCCTTCCGGAAAAAGGCTTTGAAGAGCGTGATGAACAAATTTTTATGGCGTTTCAGTTAGAACGCGCTTTCCAAGAAAAGAAAGTTATGTTCGCAGAAGCTGGTGTAGGAACAGGGAAAACAATTGTATATCTTCTATATGCAATTTGTTACGCGCGTTATACTGGGAAACCAGCTATTATTGCTTGTGCAGATGAAACGTTAATTGAGCAGCTTGTGAAAGAAGAAGGGGACATCGCTAAGTTATCTGAAGCATTAGGGCTATCTGTTGATGTAAGGCTTGCAAAATCAATGGATAATTATTTATGCTTACGTAAACTTGAAGATGTTATGAGTGGACGAGCTCCAGAAGTAATTGAAGACGTATATTATGAGTTACCACAGTTTGTATTCGATCATGGTACGATGCAAAACTTTACTCACTATGGTGACAGAAAAGAATTTCCACTTTTAAATGACGAAGAATGGTCAAAAGTAAATTGGGATTACTTCCAAGATTGCTTTACTTGTGATTCTCGTCATCGTTGTGGACAAACTCTTTCTCGTGAACATTATCGTAAAGCAGCAGATTTAATTATTTGTTCTCAAGATTTCTATATGGATCATATTTGGACGTACGATGCTCGTAAGCGTGAAGGGCAAATTCCGTTATTACCAGAAAGTAGCTGCGTTGTATTCGATGAAGGACATCTTGTAGAATATGCAGCTCAAAAAGCTTTAACATACCGTTTAAAGCAAACAATGATGGAGCAACTTTTAACGAGATTGCTACAAAACGATATTCGTGAGGAGTTTGCACATTTAGTAGAAGAAACAATTTGGCAAACAGAGCGATTCTTTGATGTGTTACAAGAAAACAAAAAAGAAATTGCCGGTTCTGATCGTTTAGAAATTACTGTGACAGAAAAAGTAACAGCTGAAGCGAAACGACTTTATGCAAAAATCGGTGAAGTTGGAGATGCATTAGTATTCGAAAGTGAAATGCATACAGTAAACACGTATGATTTAAATATTGTTGATGAGCATTTAGATGTATTAGAACATTCACTTCGTCTGTTCATGCACGAGAAAAATGTAATTACTTGGGGTGAAGAAGGTGATGGTGCCTTCACATTAGTGATTATGCCGCGTGCAGTTGAAGAAGTATTACAAGAGAAAGTGTTCTCGAAGAAAATACCGTATATTTTCTCTTCTGCGACATTATCGAACAATGATTCATTCGCGTTTACAGCTAATAGCCTAGGGGTAAAAGATTACTTATCATTCTCAGTTGCTTCACCGTTTGATTACGAAGAGCAAATGGCAGTAAACTTACTATCGCATACGAAAGAAAATGAATGGGAAAGAAAGTGTCAATATACACTTGAAAATATACAAAAAACAAATGGACGTACGCTTGTATTATTCCGTACAACGCAAGAGCTTGCAGCGTTCAAAGAGTATGTAAGTAAGGAGCAAATGTCGGTTCCGTTCTTATATGAAGGAGATCAGGAAATTAGCCAGCTCGTTTCTCGTTTCCAAAATGAAGAAGAGACTGTACTTTGTGCGGTTCATTTATGGGAAGGTTTAGATATTCCTGGTTCATCATTATCACACGTTATTATTTGGTCATTACCATTCCCTCCAAACGATCCTGTGTTTGAAGCGAAACGTAAGCACGTAAATGATCCATTCTGGGATGTAGATGTACCATATATGATTTTACGACTTCGTCAAGGAATTGGGCGTTTAATTCGTACAAGTGAAGATAAAGGTGCTATATCAATCTTCTTATCTGATTCAGAAGATGAGAAAGTAGTTGCAGCTGTGAAAAATGTACTGCCAGTAGAAGGTAAAGAATTATAAGGAGAAAGCTTGGCGCTTGCCAAGCTTTTTTTCTATTATAAAAGGAATTTATGTTTCCGTGTCGAATTAAGTTTGAGGTAGAAAAAGGAGGCTTTTATACGATGACAGTTGCTACATATGAGGTAGAAAAACAATTTTTAACATACGTGAAGAAGATACAGAATTACGGAGAAGCATTAAGTTTAATGTTTTGGGATTTAAGAACAGGTGCACCAAAAAAAGGTGTAGATCAGCGTTCAGAAGTAATTGGTATGCTTTCGTCAGAAGTGTTTGCTATGTCGACTTCAGATGAGATGGGAAACTATTTAACAGAACTTGAAGCTTTAATACGTGAAGATAAACTTTCTGAAACGACAAAGAAAATGGTTGAAGAGTGTCGGAAAGAATATGATAGAAATAAAAAAATTCCACAAGCTGAATATGAGGCTTATGTGAAATTAGAAGCGAAAGCAGAGAGTGTGTGGGAAGAAGCTCGCGAAAAATCTGATTTCGAAATGTTCCGCCCGTACTTAGAAAAAATTGTTGAATTTAAAAAGAAATTTATTACATATTGGGGTTATGAAACATATAAATACAATACATTATTAGACATGTATGAGCCAGGTATTACAGTAGAAGTTTTAGATCACGTATTTGGTCAACTTCGTGAGCGTATCGTGCCGCTTGTAAAAGAAATCTCTGAGTCTAAAAAAGGATTAAAAACAAGTGCTTTATCGGAACAGTTTTCAAAAGAAAAACAAAAGAACTTTACATTAGAACTATTAAAGCAATTGAATTATGACTTTGAAGCAGGTCGTCTTGATGAAACAGTACATCCTTTCGAAATTACATTAAATAGAGGGGATGTTCGTATTACGACACGCTATGATGAAAAAGATTTCCGTATGGCTGTATTTGGAACAATTCATGAATGTGGTCATGCAGTATATGAACAAAACATTGCAGAACAATTTGAAGGTACACCACTTTGCAGTGGTACATCTATGGGTATTCACGAATCACAATCATTATTCTTTGAGAACTTTATCGGCCGTAATAAATCATTCTGGAAGAAAAATTATGATTTATTAAAAGAGTATAGCGATGGTCAATTTGATGATATGTCAGTCGATGAATTTTATGATGCAATTAACGAATCGAAGCCGTCATTCATTCGTATAGAAGCAGATGAGCTTACATACCCGCTTCATGTTATGGTGCGTTATGAATTAGAGAAAGAATTATTTGATGGTACATTACAAGTGAAGGACTTACCAGCAGCTTGGAATGATAAGATGGAAGCATATTTAGGAATTCGTCCGGAAAATGATGCGCAAGGTGTATTGCAAGATGTTCACTGGGCTGGTGGCTCATTTGGATACTTCCCATCTTATGCACTTGGTTATATGTATGCAGCGCAATTTAAGCAAAGAATGTTAAAAGACATTCCGAACTTTGATGCATTATTAGAAGAAGGAAACGTAACACCAATTCGTGAATGGTTAACAGAAAACATTCACCAATACGGTAAAACGAAAAAGCCACTTGAAATTTTAGAAGATGTAACAGGTGAAGGCTTAAATGCAAACTACTTAGCTGATTATTTAGAAGCGAAATATAAAGAGATTTATGAGTTGTAAAAAAAGAGCTGCTTAATTGCAGCTCTTTTTTAAAGGGGGATGGGAGAATGGACTATACATATAAAGTAATGACGCAAGAAGAAGCAGAAGAAATTGCATACAACTGGCATTATGAAGGGAAATATTCCTTTTACGATATAGAGGCAGATGAAGAAGATTTAGCTGAATTTTTACATGATGAAAGTAGAGGGAATCATACATTTTCTGTGAAGGAAAATGGCACTCTCATTGGTTATTTTACTGTTTGTAAAATAAATGACGGAACGGTTGATATTGGTCTTGGAATGAGACCTAATATAACTGGGAACGGATTTGGTTTACAGTTCTTAAACGCTATACTAGCTTTTAGTAAAGAAAAATATGGATGTAAGTATATAACACTATCAGTAGCTATATTTAATGAGAGAGCGATTAAAGTGTATAAAAGGGCAGGGTTTGAAGTAGTTGGAACGTTTATACAGAAAACAAATGGTAGTTGTTTTGAGTTTTTGAAAATGAATTATATATGTAAAAATGATTAAAAAACAGAAGAATCTCCTTCTGTTTTTTTATGCAGAAATAAATCATACTTTTTGTAATTGGAAGTTTTGAAATTTGGGAAGAGGATGTGTATGATTGAAGTTTAATAGTAAATAGCAAGTTTAGTAAGGAGAGACAGCATGAGTATAATTAAAACGAAAAATGAAATAGAGTTAATGCATGAATCTGGAAAATTACTTGCTTCATGTCATAGAGAAATTGCGAAGATGATGAAACCAGGTATTACTACAAAAGAAATTAATACGTTTGTTGAAGCATATTTAGAACAGCATGGTGCAACGTCTGAGCAGAAAGGGTACAACGGATATCCATATGCGATATGTGCATCTGTAAACGATGAAATGTGTCATGCGTTTCCGGCCGATGTTCCTTTAACTGAGGGTGATATTGTAACAATTGACACGGTAGTAAACTTAAATGGGGGTCTTTCAGATTCTGCTTGGACGTATAGAGTTGGAAAAGTTTCTGATGAAGCAGAAAAGTTGTTGTTAGTAGCTGAGAATGCTTTGTATAAAGGAATTGACCAGGCGATAATCGATAACCATGTAGGAGATATTGGCTATGCAATTGAAAGTTATGTAACAAATGAAGGTTTTTCTGTTGCAAGAGACTTTACGGGACATGGAATCGGTAAAGAGATTCATGAAGAACCAGCAATTTTTCATTTTGGGAAACAAGGACAAGGACCTCAGTTACAAGAAGGAATGGTAATTACAATTGAACCGATTGTAAATATAGGTATGCGATATTCTAAAGTAGATTTAAATGGGTGGACTGCACGAACGATGGACAGGAAATTATCAGCTCAATATGAGCATACAATTGCGATTACAAAAGATGGGCCAATCATTTTAACGAAGTTGTAATTGGAAATGAAAGAGTTTGCAAAACTCGAACAAAAATAGTAGTTTTTAAAAATTTGTACGTGTTTTTTCGATAAATGCTTTTCAAAGCATAAAAAGTACGTTATAATCCTTCTATAAAATAAATAGTTAGCTACACTCATATAATCGCGGGGATATGGCCTGCAAGTTTCTACCGAAGTACCGTAAATACTTTGACTATGAGTGAGGACGAATATAATTGCTTGTTTAGCATTCTTTTTTTGCGAAACTCCAAAAGCGCGTCTCTCACTTGTAACGAGTGGTGGCGGCTTTTGGAGTTTTTTTATTGCATAAGAGGGGGAACAAACATGAAAGTATTACAAGAAAAGATTTTGAACGAAGTAAAGGTTTTATCTGGTGACGTATTAAAGGTAGATGCTTTTTTAAATCATCAAATTGATCCAGTACTTATGCAAGAAATCGGAAAAGAATTTGCTAAACGTTTTAAAGAAGAGAACATTACAAAAATCGTGACGATTGAATCTTCAGGCATTGCACCAGCAGTTATGGCTGCATTAGAGCTTGGTGTAAAAGTAATTTTTGCACGAAAACGTAAATCGTTAACGTTACAAGATAATATGTACGTTGCAAACGTATATTCATTTACAAAACAAGAAACAAATGAAATTTCATTATCTCGAAATCATATCGATGAAAATGATCGTGTATTAATCATCGATGACTTTTTAGCAAACGGTCAGGCTGCTTTAGGTTTAATGAGTTTAGTAGAGCAAGCTGGAGCGAGTATTGCAGGAATTGGAATTGTTATTGAAAAAGCATTTCAAGATGGAGGAAAGAAGCTTCGTGAACAAGGCGTTCGTGTTGAATCACTAGCAGAAATTGCATCACTTGATAACGGCACAGTTACATTTGTACAGCAAGAAACTGCGGAGGTGAAATAAACGATGAAGCAGCATCCATTTAAAATTGCATCGCTTGGTATGCAGCATATGCTTGCAATGTATGCTGGAGCAATTATCGTTCCGCTTATTGTGGGCGGTGGACTTGGTTTAAATCAAAAAGAGTTAACATATTTAGTCTCAATTGATTTATTAATGTGCGGCGTTGCGACAATTTTACAAGCATTATCAAATCGCTTTTTCGGTATAGGACTTCCCGTTGTACTTGGTTGTACATTTACAGCCGTTGGACCGATGATTGCGATTGGAAAACAATACGGTGTGTCTTCAATTTATGGAGCAATTATTGCTGCTGGGTTATTCGTTGTTATTTTTGCGAAATTATTTGGAAAACTTGTAAAACTGTTTCCACCTGTTGTAACAGGATCTGTTGTTACTGTAATTGGAGTTACACTTGTTCCAGCAGCAATTAATGATATGGCTGGAGGAGTAGGAAGTAAGGATTTCGGTAGTCTTGAAAATTTAGCATTAGCATTTGGTGTGTTATTATTTATCATCATTATGTATCGTTTCTTTGATGGATTTATTCGTTCAATCTCTATTTTACTAGGTCTATTGTTCGGTACTATCGTTGCAGCGTTTATGGGGAAAGTAAGTTTGCAAGCGGTTGGAGAGGCGGATTGGTTCCACGGTATTCAACCATTTTACTTTGGTACACCAACATTTGAATTAACACCAATTATTACGATGATTCTCGTTGCTTGTGTAGGGATTGTAGAAGCAACGGGTGTATACTTTGCATTATCTGATATTTGCAATAAAAAAATCGGTGAAAAAGAATTAACAAAAGGCTATCGCGCAGAAGGATTAGCGATGGTGTTAGGTGGCATTTTCAACGCGTTCCCATATACAACATACTCTCAAAACGTAGGACTTGTTCAATTAACTGGAGTAAGAAATCGCGTTATTATTTATACTTGCGGTGGTATGTTAATCGCACTTGGTTTCATTCCTAAAATCGCAGCTATTACAACAATTATTCCGAAATCAGTACTGGGCGGTGCGATGTTAGCGATGTTCGGTATGGTTATGGCATATGGTATTAAAATGTTAAGTAGCGTTGACTTCGGAAGACAAGAAAACTTATTAATCGTTGCATGTTCTGTCGGAATTGGGCTTGGCGTAACAGTCGTTCCTACATTATTTTCACAACTTCCAGAAAACATTCGTATTTTAACAGATAACGGAATTGTACTTGGAAGTGCGTCAGCAGTACTTTTAAATATCGTATTTAATATGGTGCCGCAGCGTAAAGTGAAAGTAGAAGAAGAGCCAGTATCTATGCAAAATGCAGTAAGAGAAGCGTAAAAAAGCAAGGTCTCGTTATGAGACCTTGCTTTTCTTTTTAAGTGGCATCATTTTCCCGTAAGTACCAAGACGCCAAATGTACTCAAGTGGCCCGTATTGGTAATGTGAAAGCCACCAGCGGCTAATAAAGATTTGTAACGTGTAGAAACTAATGCAGAATATTGGTCCAACCCATAATGGAGCAGGATAATAATTTTTAAGTAATAGACCAAATACAAGTAATGTAACAATTGTATGCGAGATGTAATTTGTTAATGCCATTCGTCCAACGTATTGGAATGGACGTAATAACGTTTGCCATTTTTCTTTTTGTAATAAACGCATTAGAGTGAAAATGTAGAATATGAATAACGTTTTTCCGCTAAACATTGTAAAGACCTGCATATAAATTGGTTCATAAAATGGTTTTGATAAGAAGTAACGGACCATGAAGAACCACATTGGTAATGTTAAAAGGAACATAATAATTTGCCATTTTTTAAGTTTTGGATCTAACTCTTTCGTGCGGCGGAAAATATCCTTTTTGCCGGCGTATAAACCAAGTAAAAATAGCCCAACTGTTTCTGGAAGCATAAGTAAATTTAATCCAATTCCATCAGCGTAAAATGCATGGAAACGATTTTGTATTTGTGACAGCCAGTCTTCTAATGGCATGATAGGTAAGGAAAAACCTAGCTCTTCCTTTGGTACCAATGCAACCGTAATACCAGCCATTAGCATAATGAATTGAAAAATACTCAATAAAACGATAGCCCATATTAAAATAGTACGAGGTTCTCTCTTATAAAATAAAAATAAGAAAAATCCAGCAATCGCATAAGTATGTAAAATGTCTCCGTCCCATAAAAGAACGTAATGTAAGAAACCGAATAATAATAAAATAAATAAGCGGCGAACAAATAAAATTTTTGGATGATCTGTTTTCGCTTCAGCACGACTCATAAAAATATAAAAACCTAATCCGAATAAAAACGAAAAAATTGTATAAAATTTCGTTTGAATAAACATATCGTAAAATAGGCGAATGTAGCTGTCTATCCCTTCGTAAATTCCTGAAAGATCACGTGAGTCAACCCCGGCGATAACAGGCCAATTCACAAGAAAAATACCTAGTACAGCTATTCCTCTAATAACATCAATGGAGTGTATCCTCTCGCCTTGTGTGAGATTTTGTGTCATTTTTTTCCTCCTTGTTAAGTAATTCCCTTTTATTATACAAAATGTAAGGTGGAGGGGATAGGGGATATTTCCATTTTTTTTAAACTGTTAAGTTATGTAGGATGAGATATAATAAGAGTGCACAACAAGTTTTAACCTTTTTCAAAACAGGCAGTAAAGCTCCTTCTTATAAGGAGCTTTCTTTATGAAAAGTGTTGATAATGATTCTCTTTAATGATAAACTGTATTCAAAAGTGATAATCATTATCAAAAAAGGTTGGTGCGTAAGTATGGTATATGCATTAGTAGCAGGTACAGTCGCTGTATATGCAGTTATTGCGAAGTATGTTTTAAATGGAGTAGGAACAGCAAAATGAGTGATATGACATAAAATCCCTTTCATTTGTAAAAAGAATGAAAGGGATTTTTTATTTTTAATGAGAATATGCTGAAAATTTAGTATGATAGTAAAGTGAAACTGTAATCAATGGGTAGGTGTAACTCTCACTGGTTATGAACTCGCAAATAGCGGGGAAAAGTATATACATCTTGGATAAAGGGGAACAAGGGGATGACAAACATAGTACAGACAAACGGTATGAAAAAACTTGTTTGTTTTTATGAAGAGTGGCAAAAACACGGCGATGCAGAGAATAGTTTAAAGTTGTTTGAGGTAATTCAAAAATATAAACAAGAACAGCTTATGATAGCGTTCTGCGGTCACTTCTCTGCAGGGAAATCAACGATGATGAATCATCTATATAAAGCGCAGTTGTTACCGACAAGTCCAATTCCGACAAGCGCTAACGTTGTCAAAATTGAAAAAGGAATGGATCGTGTTGTTGTAACGGTTAAATCTGGAGAGCAGTACGAATATGACGGTGCATATTCAGCAGAAGAATTAAAACAAATTTGTAAAGACGGCGATGAAGTAATTGGTGTTCATATTTATCGAAACGACGCGCCAATTCCTGAAGGGGTTATGTTAGTTGATACACCAGGGATTGATTCAACAGATGATGCCCATCAATTAGCGACAGAGTCGACACTTCATCTGGCAGATGTCATTTTTTATATGATGGATTATAATCACGTCCAATCGGAAGTGAATTTACAATTTGTTAAAGAATTGAAACAACGTAATAAAACGGTTTATCTCGTTGTAAATCAAATAGATAAACATAAAGAAAATGAATTATCGTTTGAGAATTATAAAGATAGTGTAAAACAATCATTCTCTAACTGGGATATTGAAGTAGATGGTGTTTATTATACGTCATTACGAATGATGAACCATCCACATAATGAAATTAGAAGCTTAGAAGCGTTAATTACTTCTATTATGAAAGAAAAAGAGCAGTATGTAAGGACTGGAATGGAGCGAGAAACAGAATATTTAATGGGGGAACATTTCTCGTTTATTTTTTCTGAAAATGAAAAAGCTCTTTTGAAATATGAGGAAGAGTTAGCATCACCACTTTCTATTTCAGAGGTAGTTGAAAAGAAGGAAGAGTTAACGGAAGCGAAAAATCGTGAGGCAAGTAAAGAATCTCATGTGAGAAACGAATTTATAAAAGGTTTACAAGCTATATTAGATAACGCTTATTTAATGCCATTTGAAATGAGAGAATTGGCAAATGCATATTTAGAAACGAAATTAACAAAATTTAAGGTCGGTTTGCTATTTTCGAAAGGAAAGACGGAGCAAGAAAAACAAAGACGTGTAGAGGTGTTTTATTCTGCCCTTCAAAAAATTGTTGAAACGCAGCTTGATTTTCATGTGAAGGAATTTATTGTAGCCTTCTTAAAAGAAGAAGGATTGTTCACGGAGGAAGTTGGGAAAGACATATATGGGTTAGAAATTGCTTTCGGACCAGAAATGTTGGCCGAAGTAATTAAACAAGGTGCAGGTTTCACAGGTGATTACTTACTTCTTTATACAGCGGATGTAGCGAATGAACTGAAGAAACGTTATTTTATAAAAGCACAGCAAATTTTTGATAAAAGTGCGGTCGTTTTAAAGCAAAAGGTAAGGGAAGCAGTTGCTTGTATTGAAGAAGAGATTGAAACATATACGATGTTGCAAACGGCGAAAGAAACACAATTACAATACAGTAACAATTTGGAGGCATATGAAGACCATTTACGAAATGTTTGGCACGATCATGTTGCTACGCCTGAAGGGTTGCAAATAGATGAGATATTGCAAAGGGAAAAGCAAATTGTTAGTGAGAAATTTACACTACAAGAGCAGGAAATCGTAAACAATAACGTAGCGGTTCATGAAGAAGAGCTGAAAGGAACGGCGGCTTTAAATATTCAGCGGATATTAGAGAAAGTGAAAAAAGCTGAAACGATATTAGAGCCATTGCCTGCGCTGAAACATGTACAGCAAGAGGTAATAGAGAAAAGAAGACGTGTGGAAACAAAACAATTTACAGTAGCGTTATTCGGGGCATTTAGTGCTGGAAAATCATCATTTGCCAATGCCTTACTCGGTGAGAAAGTACTTCCTGTATCACCAAACCCGACGACGGCAACGATTAATCAAATTTTGCCGGTTACAGAGAAAAAACCACACGGAACAGTAATTGTTCAGTTTAAATCAAAGCAAGCGTTAGTAGAAGATATGAAAGCTGTTTATAAGCTGTTTCATTATGAGATTGCTACGTTAGATGAAGCGTTAGCACAAATTGATAAAATTATGAAATATCCTTCACCAACTGGGAAGCAAAAAACAACATTTAGCTTTTTACGAGCGGTACAAAAAGGGTATGATGCAGTTTCTACTTATTTAGGAGAACAAGTACAAGTTACATTAGAAGAGTTCTCTGATTATGTAGCGAATGAAGAGAAATCATGCTTCGTTGAGTATATGGAACTTTATTATGATTGTGCTTTAACAAGGCAGGGAGTAGCGCTTGTAGACACACCTGGAGCGGATTCTATTAATGCTCGCCATACGGATGTTGCATTCCAGTATATTAAAAACGCAGATGCTATTTTATTTGTAACATATTATAACCATGTATTCTCTCGTGCTGACCGTGAATTTTTAATTCAGCTTGGTCGTGTAAAGGATACTTTTGCCCTTGATAAAATGTTCTTCTTAATTAATGCGGCGGATTTAGCAGAGTCTGAAGAAGAACTTGAAATGGTAAAAGGTTATATCGCAGATCAGCTGCTGCAATACGGTATTAGAAATCCGCGTTTATTTGCAATTTCAAGTTTATGTGCGCTTGAAGAGAAACAAGGAAAGAATGTTGAAAAAGAGAAGTATGGTATTTTACAAAACTCTGGGATTACGAAGTTTGAGGAATCATTTACGTCCTTTATGATGAGAGATTTAATGCTTGTTTCTGTGCATGCTCTATATGGTGCTTTGCAAGGGGCAGATCAGCTTTTAGTAAACATGATAAAGGGTGCAAAACAGGGGAATGAAGAGAAAGAGAAGCAAACGAAAAAATATGAAGCAGAGCGTGATCAACTACTTCATATCATTTCATCATATAGTGTACTTGCTGAAGAACAGGCGATGCAAAATGAAGTGAAAGAGTTGCTTTATTACGTGCAACAGCGTCTATTCCTACGCTATAACGATGTGTTTACTGAATTTATTAATCCGGCGTCACTTCGAACGGATGGAAATGTGAAAACACAATTGCAACAGTGTGTTATGGATTTAGTAGCATTTATTCAGCATGATTTATTGCAAGAAATGCGTGCGACATCATTACGCCTTGAAAAATGGATAGACGAAGCGATGAAGCGTGCAAAGGACGAAATTGTAGTGAACTGTAAAGTAGAAAATGAATCAATTTCTATGAATGGAACAGTGGAGTATGAATATAAAGATATTACACATAAAGAACCGTTCCCTTCAGTTGAAATAAAAGATTTCAAAAAAGCACTGGCACATTTTAAAAATGAGAAAAGCTTTTTTGAAAAGAATGACAAAGCTTTTATGCAAGAAGACGCTAAATCTGTATTAGAACCGTTCGTATCAAACTATGTAGCTGATGAAAAAGATTTATTTGTTCATCATTATAAGCAAGAGTGGGATATGAAGTGGAACTTATTCCAAAAAGTGATGCAGCAAGATGTGATGAACTATTATGAAAGTATATTGTTTGCATTGGCTGAAACGATTGATGTATCTCTATATGAACAAAGTAAAGAACAATTGCAAAAGCAGTTAGTAGAGATTGAAAAAGAAATTTATGTTATATAGTCGTTAGGAGAAAAAGATTCGTTCAATTTTCTTTTGCAGTACAGTATCTAAAGATTTTACAAATCCAGCAAATTCATCGGTAGAAATCATATGAGTAAGAACGAGTCGTCTGCCATCTGGTGTTTCACCGCATAAGACGAATGAAGAAAATTCATATGTTTTGTTTTCAACTACTAATTTTGGATAGGAATACGTGTCGCTTTTCTTCTTCTTTCCATCAATAGAGATGACGTTGCATTTTTTCTCATTGTTGTCCATGGTGAATCCCTCCTTTCTATTACTTATGGTAGACAAGGAGGGTTTAGAACAATAGAGAAGGGGGAATTTTTTATGTCTGTTGTAATAGAACGTATTCCAAAAGAGGCTATACCGAAGTCTTTATTGCTACTTGCTGATCCAAGTGAACGGCAAATAGCTACATATGTACAAAGAGGATTAACATACGTAGCTAAGCAGGGGGGGAGCGTTATCGGTGTATATGTTCTTTTGGAAACAAGGCCAAAGACGATGGAAATCATGAATATTGCGGTTGCAGAGCATTTACAAGGAAAAGGGATTGGGAAGAAGCTATTAAGGCATGCTGTAGAAACTGCTAAAGGATATGGTATGTCAAAACTTGAAGTTGGTACAGGCAATTCTAGTGTTTCACAACTTGCTTTATATCAAAAATGTGGATTTCGTATTTTTTCTATTGATTTTGATTACTTTTCGAAGCATTATGAAGAAGAGATTATTGAAAATGGGATTGTATGTCGTGATATGATCCGGCTTGCAATGGAATTGAATAAAAACGTATAACTATTTAGGGGGAAGAGAAGATGGAAGTACATAAAGCAATTACAGCACATTCTCGTAAACAAAATGAAAGTGTAAAAGCATGTTTACAATTAGATGCACAGCGTGAAGCAGCTATTGAAGCTGCCGTATCTCTTGCGTCAAATGGGAAAGAATTTTCGGTTGATGTCATTAATGTTGTAACGAAGCAAATTAATGATCTTGCAAAAAATGGTATTACCTTGCAGCGTAAATATGTTACAGAAGAAATGGTTATGGAGTATGTAAGTCGTTTGAAAGAGAAAGAAGGTCGTTAAAGATGATAGTTACAGTCGAATGGTTACGTGAGCATATAGAAGATGAGAATGTCCGTATAATCGATTGTCGTTTTGATTTAGCGAATCCTAATTGGGGTAGAGAAAAGTATGAAGAAGGACATATTCCTCATGCGTTATATTTTGATTTGAATTTAGATTTATCAAGTCCTATAGCAGAACATGGTGGCCGCCATCCTTTACCAAATATTGAGGAGTTTGCAGACAAGCTTTCGGAGGCTGGTATTGATGAACATACGACAGTAATTGCGTATGACAGTCAAGCCGGTGCAAATGCTGCTCGTTTATGGTGGTTATGTAACTATGTAGGACATGAGAAAGTATATATATTAGATGGTGGTTTCCCGGCTTGGAAAGAGAATGGACTACCGACAACAACGGAAATTCCTGTTGTTATACGAAAAACATTCAAAGCTAACATACAAGATCATATGCTTGTAACGATGGAAACGGTCAGAGAGAATATCCGTGCAGGTGCGGATGTTACATTAATTGATTCTAGAGAGCCAAAGCGTTATGCTGGTGTCGAGGAACTTGTCGATCATAAAGCAGGTCATATTCCGACAGCGGTAAACCATTTTTGGAAGGATGGAATGTTGCAATCAGGACAATTTAAGAATGGAGCTGGGCAACAAGAACGCTTCCAAAATCTTTCGAAAGATAAGGAAACAATTGTATATTGTGGTTCTGGTGTTACAGCGTGCCCAAATATCGTTGCATTAAAATTAGCTGGATTCCAAAATGTAAAATTGTATGCAGGTAGCTGGAGTGATTGGATTTCTTATCCAGAAAATCAAATTGCAAAAGAAGAAGATTAATCACTTGCATGCAAAAATAATTTGTATTAAAATAAGGTCACAAGCAAGAGATTGCTCGAAAAACTTTGTATTTTACACATTAGAAACAATGTGATAATATAACGACAAGTAAATAATACATCCTGCGGTGTGCGTAACTTATTTATGTCTAAAACCGATGTTAGTTATACGGAAGCTCAATATTTAGCGACCATCATCAAGCCTTCTTTGTGGAGGAAGATGTACGGTAACTGTGAGGGCATCCACCTGCGAGTAGCGGGTTTTTGGACATTTACGAGGAGCGGCACGTGCGGGGGTCTTATTTCAACTAACCTTATATAAAATTCCTACGGTGTACGTAGCTTATGCATGTCTTAAACCAATAAGTTTAATATGGAAGTTCAATATTTAAATGTAGCTAACATGCCATCTTTTTAAGAAGGAAGTTACAAACATTTGTGAGAGCATCCACCTGTGAGAGCAGGTTTATGGACATCTAGAGAGAACGGCATATGTGGGGCTATATAAAAACCTTACGTTTTATACGTAAGGTTTTTTTGTTGCATAGATATATCAATATTATCTTGATTCACCTGTGAAGTTTCCGTAATAAATGTAGCACTTTCTGTCTTCATCAATCTCTCTTGAATCTAAGGAGAACTCCATAGACATGCCGTCTCGCTGAATATATATAATATCTGAATGAAGAGATGGTAAAATTTCTTCATAGTTCCATACATCTTGACTATCTACTATGTTTGAACTCGTTTCACTTAGTTCTCTAATTTCAAAACCGATGTAGGAGTATGTAGGGTCTGAAGGGTCATTTGTGAAAACTTCTTTTTGAATATAAATAACTGCTGTTCCGTCTGGATCAACCGAAGTTGCAGTAACAACATAAGTATTTTTCTCTTTAATAAAATATTCACAAGTCATGCGTGCGATAATTTCAGAATTAGAAATATTGGCGTAGTTCCATAAAGCAGGATACCCTTTCGTTTCATCATTAAGTCGATATTCTAAGCGCATTTAATCCCTCTTCTTCCTTTTTCTTCTACTTTATCATGCCATCCTATATAATAGGAATAGAATTTAAAAAGGGGAGTGCGAAGGTGACAAAAACGAAATGGCTAGTAGGTGGTGTCGTAACGTCTTTAATGACTGGCACTTTATTTGGTTGCGCACAAGATCTTCCCCCAAAACCGAATGATAATAGTTGTTCTGATTGGGATTGGGATGATGAACTTGGGGTATGGCAGTGTGATGATAGTAGTTCAGGTTATCGTGGGCATTACTTCTATGGTGGACGATACTATCAAAATAAATCCACTTTTAAAAATTCATCGGCGTTTAAATCGTATCAATCGTCTGCTGAATTTAAAGGTGGAATTGGAAGCGGTTCAAAGGGAGGATTTGGGGGCTAAAATATGTCGCAATACATAAGGGATAGAAAAGAATTTTATTTAAAATATCCGAATTTTTGGTCGGATTTATATGAATGTGAGTATAGTTTGTTTCATGTTTTTTCTATAACAAATCAGACTTTGGAACAAGTACACTTAGCGACTGAACGAATGGGTAAAATATTTTTTAAGACTGCTAGACTTTTGCGAAATTTAAGTGACGAACAGCTTCTTGAGCTTGGTTTTCCTCCTGCGAGCTTATCATTCATTAGAATGAAAGGGCTTTATCCTGAATCTGTAATTTCGCGATTTGATTTTGCCGTAACAGAGGATAACCAAATCAAAATGCTTGAGTTTAATAGTGATACACCAACTTTTATTATGGAATGCTTTCAAATGAATGGGAAAGTATGTGGAAATCTAGGCTATGATGATCCAAACTCGGATCAAGAACGATTGCTATCTTCTGGTGTAACGAAAGCAGTAATGGAAGCGACAAAGGGATTAGATAATCCAAATGTTGTTTTTACAGCACATCATGAACATATCGAGGATTGGAATACCACTATGTATTTAAGTCAGCTATGCCATGTTGAAAATAAAGTAGTGCCAATGTCAGAACTTAGAATTACAAAGGATGCTCTAGTCGATAAAGATGGGGCGAAGATTGATGTTTTATATCGCCAAACATATCCGATAGAAGATTTAATTGAGGATCAAGATCCTGAAACAGGAGATTTGGTAGGTGTGGAATTATTACAACTTGTAAAAGCCGGAAAGCTTTTTATAATAAATCCTTTGTCAGCATTTTTACTTCAGCCAAAATCAATTCAGTGTCTTATTTGGGGGTTAGCAGAAGAAGAGGCCTTTTATACAAATGAGGAACAACAGTGGATTAAAGAATATATGTTACCTACATATTTAGAACCAGATTTATTTTTAGGAAAAGGTTCTTTCGTTCAAAAACCTTCATTTGGGAGAGAAGGAGATACAATTACGATTCGCGATAAAGACGAAAATATTATGCTTCAAAATGCACACCAAACATATAAAGCGTCACTGCCGATATTTCAAAAGTATATCGAACTGCCAGTCGTATCCTTGGAAACAGAAAAAGGGATCGAGAAACTGTCATATGTGTTTGGTTCGTTTTTAATTGCTGGAAAAGCGAGTAGTATCGGTATTCGTGCGGGAGAAAAGATTACAGGAAATGAATCGTACTATTTACCGGTAGGTATAAAAAGGAGGGGAAAAAATGATTAATTTTTTATTATATTTAGTAGTAACACTCGGCCTTTTATGTATAGGTCTGTTCTTGATGGAAGTGACAACGAAAGTAAAGGAATTTAAGTTAATGGCCCAAGGAAATAAGGCGGTAAGCTATGTGCTTGGAGGACGATTACTTGGGTTAGCTGTTGTTTTATATTCGACAGCAGCTAATTCAATTTCACTTCTTGATATGATTTCGTGGGGAGCAGTTGGGATTTTGGCTCAAATTATCGTCTTTTATTTAGCTGAGTGGCTTACACCACGCTTTAATATAAACAAAAGTCTCGAAGAAGATAATCAAGCAGTCGGTCTTTTTCTTATGTTTTTATCAATTTCAATTGGGATTGTAATTGCTGGTTGTATAACTTATTAAAAACTTTACGTTTAAACGTAAAGTTTTTTATTTTATCCCGTAAAAGCCCGATTGGTGAGGGCTGATTAAAGTTTCACTTTATATATGTTAGTTTGCCATACCTTTTGAAAAAATTATAGGCTACGGTTGACATCTATTTTAAATAAGAGTAACATTTTCAATGTAATGAAAATAAGTCTCTGTTAGGTGAGGCTCCTGTATAGAGAAATGCTACTGCCCAAAAATGTCGAGAGACGCCAATGGGTCAACAGGAATGATCGAATTAAGGTTTTTCTTAACGTAGCTGGTAATGTACCTATGCTATACAGTGCTAAAACTCGGTGAGGGAGAGGTCCGTAGATTTCTAATTATATTAGAAATCGTTTATTTGTGTATGTAATGGCCGCTACTCTCTTAAGGGTAGGGGCCTTTTTTGTTACCAAGCTATGAGTAATTTCATAGTATAAACTATAAAATTAAACGAGGAGGTGAGGAGCATGTCAAATTCTGACTCGGTTCCGTTACCCATATACTTCAAATCAAAAATATATGATGTAGGCAGGAAACGATTTGTTCCTCCCTCTATATTTATCATAATGTAGCGTTTATAAAACGCGAGACACTTTCACAGTAAAGTGGATAAATTGAGAAACAAAGCGTTTCTTCCTATGTTGTAAAGGAGGAGACGATAATATGTTATATGCAAACAAAACTGTGGGTAACACGTCATATAAACTAAGTAAAAAATCAATAAAAGAACAAACAATGCTCCAAAAAAATAAAGATTTATTAATTGAAATTGCAACAAGAGATGTAAAATCTGTATTTGCATAT
Organism: Bacillus cereus group sp. BfR-BA-01356; assembly: GCF_022663635.1. Lineage (NCBI taxonomy): Bacteria > Bacillati > Bacillota > Bacilli > Caryophanales > Bacillaceae > Bacillus > Bacillus cereus group sp. BfR-BA-01356. The sequence continues at coordinate 79,480 of NZ_JAKUFX010000005.1, forward strand.
TTTAAAACAACAAGAGACGGACTATCAATGAAAGAGGCACAAAAACGTATTCAAGTATATGGCCGAAATGAACTAACTTCAAAAAGAGCACTTCTCGCAGAAGTAATGATGAAGCTTGGTGGCATGATTCCAGGTTTTTCAAAACAACGTGTGTGTGATGAATTACAACGTGAAACGATTACTGTATCTAGAGTAGAATGTTCTAGTAGTACAGGGCTAAATAGTGAACTGAAAATGATGGAGATACCAGTGCAAGAACTTGTACCTGGAGATATAATTTTTCTTTCGGCTGGAGATGCTGTGCCGGCTGATGTACGTATTATTTATGCAGATGATTTATTAGTGAATGAGTCTGTGTTAACGGGAAACGAAGCGAATATAGAGAAGTTTGAAAGCTGCTATCACCTTGAACGTAAACGATTTATTCCATTAAAACGGATGAAAGATTATAATCCACTTGAGCTTGAAAATGTATGTTTTAAAGGTTCACATATCGTTAGTGGAAATGCAAAGGCTGTCGTTGTTTCTACTGGAAAAAATACGTATTCAGGCATATTGCATACTTGTTGTAGTAGAACGTCTTAATGTGTTAATGGTGCTAAATATACAAAAACAATGTATAATAGACAAAGTTGAGCAAAAACGTAGAATGGTAATCTATTTATATAACCTTACGTGATAACGTAAGGTTATTATTTTTTTAATAGGAGAGGAATTATGAAAAAAGTATTATTAGTTGATGGTATGGCACTATTATTTCGTGCTTTTTACGCAACAAGTGTCTACGGACAATTTATGAAACGACAAGATGGAACCCCTACGAACGGGATTCATGGTTATATGAAACACTTATTAACAGCTACGCAAGCGATCGAACCAACACATATCGTTACATGCTGGGATATGGGAAGTACGACATTTAGAACAGAATCGTTCTCGAATTATAAAGCAAATCGTGCAGCGCCACCAGAAGAATTAATTCCTCAATTCGATTTAGTGCAAGAAATGACTGCGAAATTATCCATTCCAGTTATCGGTATGAAAGGCTACGAAGCGGATGATTGTATCGGTACGCTTGCAAAACAATACTGCAATGAAGCTGAAGTTTATATTTTAACAGGTGATACGGACTTACTTCAACTTGTTGATAAGAACGTTACAGTTATGCTTCTGCGTAAAGGAATTGGAAATTACGAATATTACACACCGGAGAAAATCATGGAAGAAAAAGGTGTAGAGCCGTGGCAAATCGTCCATGCAAAAGCTTTCATGGGAGATACAAGTGATAATTATCCAGGTGTAAAAGGTATCGGTGAAAAAACAGCGTATAAGCTTATTCAAGAGCACGGAACAGTATCCGCTGTACTAGAAAATGTAGAATCATTAACAAAAGCGCAGCGTACGAAGATTGAAAGTGATTTAGAGAACTTAAATATTTCGTTACAATTAGCCGAAATTCACTGTGAAGTTCCAATTTCATGTTCACTAGAAGAAGGGTTACACACAATGGATGAAGAAAAACTTAGATTTGTTTGTGAAGAAATGAATTGGGGAAGACCTGAAATATTAATAAATATGCTATAAATAGTTTGGAAAGAGGGATGTTGCATATGTCGAACTTTGACTTGGTGACACCTTCTTTTTGTTTTTGTAAACAGTATGATAGTAAATAAAATTATGTCGAACTCAATTTTTAATATATAAATGTTTCGACAAGATATAATGATAAAAGTTGATGAAAATAGTAATTTTTATAATGAAGTAAATTAATTTCAACATAGTTTTAGATAGTCTTTTTTTTCGTGTTCACAAAGTTGTCAGAAAATAAACGGAATTTTCATATGAAGTTCAAATAGAATTCACAACAATCAATTATTATAAGAACACACAGATAATTCTTTATCTTTTATATAAATCATCCCCCAAGGAGGACAATGAAAATGAGAAAAAAAGTGAGAAAATCTTTTAAACAATTATTAATTGAAAATAAACAATCACTATTAAATAATAAAGAAAATATGAAGGAAATTGAAGAGAGAATTGAGAAACGACATGTAGCATATAGTGGTGCTAGTAATTAAATAAAATAAAAAAGATAGCCTATGCAGGCTATCTTTTTTATTTTATATTGAAAAAACGCTATTCATCTCTTTAATTTATGTAAATTTGCAAGATATTTTTATAGCGTTTTTCTATCAATATTACTCATTTTTCGAGGTTGAAATTGGTATATACCAATTTTTGAGATTCGCTATTCATAATATTACAAAAAATGTTACAATACACTCAAATTTATACTATAAAATCATTTTAATATGAAAAATTGGAATGAAAAGAAAGGAGAGGAATATGAATAAAGATGTCGCTTTGAAATGATTATTATCATTTCATTAGGAGTTGATGCAAAAAGATGAAGAGATACGAGGAATTGGATTCTATAAGAGGGATTTCTTCATTAATAGTAATGATCGGTCATCATTTAATGATTTTTTCAGCATTTCAAAATTACAGTTATGAAGATAATAAACCATTTGTTGTGTATCTATTAAAAGAAACGCCTGCTCGTCTAATTTTTAGTAGTGGTAACGAATCAGTTATTATCTTTTTTGTTTTGAGCGGATTTGTTTTGTATGAATCTATTCAAAAAAACTATAGTAGCTATGGGTCATACCTTTTAAAACGTATATGCAGAATATATATTCCTTATATTGTGGCAATAATTATAGCTATTGTATGCCAGATTACAATTAGTGAATATGGTATTTCTTATTTAAGTGAATGGTTTAATCGCTCATGGACGATTGAAAGTTCTTCAAGCTTAATCGCACAACATATTTTATTGGTTGGGAAATATAATACAGATGCATATAACGGTGTGATTTGGTCACTTGTCCATGAAATGCGAATATCAATAATTTTCCCGTTAATTTTGATGATTTGCTTACGAAAAACGTTAAGGTGTTCATTACTATTATTGTTTAGTTTTAGTATATGTTCTGTCGTAATATTATTTTTGTTTCGCTCGGGCTTAACATTAACAAGCTATGCATTAACATTGCATTACACGGTGCTGTTTTTACTAGGAGCACTAGTTGCGAAGTATAAAAATAATTTAATAGTTTTTTATAGTAATTGTACTAAAAACAAGAAAATTGCATGGTTTTTATTTGCGAGTTTACTTTTTATGTATGAAGGGCTTATTGGAGAAATAAAAGTGCTCAATAATTTTATATTTCGAGACTACGTAGTGGCGATAAGTGCAAGTCTATTTGTCATATTAAGCTTGTCAATATCAACTTTGTCGTCCTTGCTACGCAATAAATACTTGTTATATTTAGGGAAGATTTCTTACAGTCTTTATTTATACCATATTATATCGTTGTTTTCCCTTATATACATGCTCCATGAAATATTACCGTTGCCTATTATTTTAATTTTTTCTCTTATTTTTTCGTTTATATTTGCAATACTTTCGTATATATATGTAGAAAAATTTGCATTCAGAGTCGGAAACTATGTAACAAAACAAGTGGATAGAAAGAAGAGAGGGTTATCTGTAAAGAGTGACTTGCAGGATGTTATTCAGAAAAGGGCGGTGAAATAATTGAAGCAAGAAATGAGTATAAAAGATTTTCAACAATTATTGAAAAGAAGATTCGTAACGATTATTTTAACGATGTGTTGTTTAACCGCTTCTTTAGTTCTTATCTCTATGTATGTTTTAAAGCCGTCATATCAATATTCAATGCAAATTCTTGTTGGGAATTTAGATGAGTTTAATAAGGAAAATTCAACAAATAAAACACAAGAAAATAAGCAGCTAGTAACATCGTATGTTGATATTTTAAAAAGCCCATTAATTATTTCAACAGTCAAAAAAACTTTGGGATTAGAGCAATCAAGTTATGAATTAGCACAAAAAATTTCGGTGGTGAATATGGACAACTCACAAATTGTAACTGTTACAGTAAAAGATTCCAATCCGAAAGTCGTGAAAGACATTGTAAAGACATTGGCAGAGCAATCACAACAAAGTTTTCAACAGTACACAAATGTACAAGGTGTGAAAGTGTTGACGGATCCTGAGTTACAGGAACAGGCTGAAAAATTGTTTCCAAAATTTCAACTGATCATTCCTATTTCCTTAATTGTTAGTTTTTTTGTTGGGATAGGTTTAGCTGTATTTCAAGATTATTTTGATGAACGTATATACACGGAACAAGATTTAGAGAAAATAACAACAGTCTCTGTTATTGGTCACATAAATATGAAACCGAATAGAAAAAAGAAACCTACAGAGGTTGATAAACAATCATCTATATATCGAGGTGAACATGTCGATGTTTAGGACAAAGAAACAGCTGCCATTCGATCTGCATGATGATCTGATGAAAGAGCAGTTTTATACGGTGTATCACGATCTGAAAAAATCTGGAAAACAACTGTTCACAGTTAGTTCAACGAAGGACAGAGGGGTTGTTGCCTTGCTTATAGTAAATATGGGTCTAGTGTTTGCGGAAATGAAGAAAAAGGTGTTACTTATTGATGTGAATTTTTCTGACCCTAAATTACATGTATTATTACAAAGTGATCACATGATAACAGTAAACGATATAATAAGCTCTTCCCCCTACAATTATGAATCTTTTTCTAGTAATTTGTCTAAATACTTATATTGTATTCCTGCAAAAAAAACAGTACACACAGGGACGCCCTTAGTTGCTATGGATGAATTTGATAATGCGATTGCTAAGTGGAAAGAAGATTTTGATTACATTTTCTTTTATTCTTCTGAAGTATTTGATCTTCCTGCTACGCACATTATTGCAGAGAAATGCGATGGAGTGGTCTTAGCAGTTAAAAAGCGAAAAGATTCACTACGTACAGTGCAAAAAGTAATAGCGGATATAAATAGGAAAGAATGTGAATTAATAGGTATAATTTTATATTCTTGAATGTGGGGGTAACGATCCATGATTCGTGAAACAAATCAAGCCAAGTTGTATACGATTCCGGCTCAAGAAAAGCCTAGCATATTGAATCGAAGTGTAAAACGCTTGTTTGATATTATATTTTCATTCATATTGTTACTATTAACGATACCAATTATGTTGTTCTTTTGTATTATGATTACTTTAGAAACATCAGGGGCTCCAATTTACTTTCAAGAACGTTTAGGTATAAACGGGAAGAAGTTTAATGTATTTAAATTAAGATCAATGGTAAAGGATGCTGAAATAAATGGCCCACAATGGGCAAAAGAACATGATTCAAGAATTACAAAAGTTGGATTGTTTATAAGAAAAACGAGAATTGATGAATTACCACAACTTTTAAATATTTTAAGAGGAGATATGTCTTTTGTAGGTCCTAGACCAGAGAGAGAGTTTTTTTATAATGAATTTGATGCGTATATTCCAGAATTTAAGGAACGTTTAATAGTAAAACCAGGATTAACAGGATGGGCACAAATAAATGGAGGGTATAATCTTGATCCAAAGGAAAAGTTGAGGCTTGACATGGAGTATATTGAAATGAAAACATTTCGGATGGACATCCGTATTTTATGTAAAACCGTTTTAATTGTATTGAACGGTAATGGTGCAAGATAAATATGTAAACAAACAACATATGTAAGTAGGTTACTTGCAAAGGAGAACTTGTATGGGTAGATCTATTCTAAACAATATTATCCATCTATTTTATAGTACAATTTTAGCTAACCTTCTTCAGGCCGTCAGTTTAATTGTTTTAGCAAACTTTTTTAACGCACAACATTATGGGATGTTTAGTGTTGCCATAGCAGTGACGTTTGTTATGTTATTCTTTACAGACTTAGGACTTAGTAATACGTTTCTTCGAGAAGGGGCAAAGGATGGAGCAGATTTAGAGCAGATTTTATCATCGTATATAAAAATAAGGATGATTCTACTTATTTTTATTTCTATCATCGGTTATATTGCTATTCATTATATGTATGCGGATAAAAATTTAATTTATATGATGATAAACGTAATGTTTTTCATGTTAATAGGATTAACTTGGCAAAACATAGGGATTGCCTATTTTCAACTGACGGAACGTATGAAGTATATAGCGCTCATAAAAGTTGTATCAGCATCAGTTGTCATTATAATTACATGTTTTTGTATTTTCGGAGAGTTACCGGTGTATGTAACGGCTCGTTTATATGCTTTTGGGTATATGATCGGTGGTTTATTTAGTATATATATCATGAGAAGAAAGACGAAAATGAATATGAAAGTCGTAATTCATAAAGCGTTATTTTGGCAATTAACTCCCTTTATTATTAGCGGTTTTTTAATAATGAGTACGCCACAATTAGCACCTATCTTGCTCAACTATACATTGCCATTAAGTATGGTAGGTGTTTTTGCAGTGGCGTACCGGATGCCGGCAGCTTTATATCAGGTACCAGGGGTAATTGCAGGTGCGTTTTTTCCGGTGCTCTTTAAGCATTATAACCAGAATAATTTAGAAGAGCATACGAAATTAAATTTGCTTCAAATTAAATCAATGGCGATTGTAGGAATATGTATGACGATCGGTTTATATCATTTAGCACCATACTTTATTTCTATATTTTTTCATGAGGAATGGAGCAATGCAGTAGAACCACTCCGAATATTATCATTTCTTATTGTGCTACAAAGTTTAAATATTGCTATTGCTGACGGTTTAACGACGAGTGGATGTCAAAATAAGAGAACTGTTGTGCAGTGTGTAGCATTGGTGATCGGTGGGGTTATGCTTTATAGCTTTAGTAGTCTTGGTGGAGTGATAGGAGCGGCATACGCTATGGTTTTATTTGAAATAGTCGCTTTATTGGGATATATAGCGGTAAGTGTAGTGAAGAAAAAAATTGTATACCAAATTGTAATACCGTATACAATTTATTTTGGTGTAACCTTTATTGGAGTGCAATATATATTGCATACATATCATTTAATTGCGCTTGTTCTTAATATACTAATTGTACTAGCTGCCATATTCCTATATGATTATGAGCTAAAAAAACTTCTTCTTTCTTTTATAAGAAAAATACGCAAAAAGGATTATATTACGAAACAGGGGATATAGCCTATGGAAAATAATATGAAAGTATCAATGGGATGGATTATTCTTCTAATATTATTTGTCATGTTAAGTAAATACAATTTATATATTGGATTTTCATTGAAGATATATATGATTTTTTTAGTCATATATTTTTGTTTAACAATTAAAGACTTTCATATTCAAAAGTTATATTTTCATGAAGTTATATTTTTACTGTTTTATTTCATTTATTGTTTAAGCGGAATTCTTTCTATGTATTTAAATGCTAGTATTCGTATGATTTTTGGCGTGCTACTCGTTTTAGGATGCTATTTTATAATGAGAAATTTATTGGGGAATACTGAAATAGTGGTACTTGAATCATCTATTGCTTATGTAGGAGTAGTATTTAATGTTGTAAGTCTAATACTCTATATAATCGGTTTACAATACTTTAGTTTATACGGTGGAGAAGAGAGAGAAATTTTTGCTGGTTTATTAGTTGATAGAGGATATCCACGGTTAATTGGATTGCTAGATGATCCTAACATCTTTATTTTCTATAATACAATATTTTTTATGTACTATATGACGAATTTACAAAATATTACTAACATTCTAGGGTTAATTTTATGTGTTACGACGAGTTTATTAACCTTTTCAAGGGGTGGTATACTAGCGCTTGTGCTTGTCGTTTTTGTATATATATGTATGTCTAGTTTCGCCAAAAAAATAAAAATAATTATAAGTTTAGTATTGTTTAGTGTAGTTATTTTTAGTTTATCGAATAGTGTAATGGGGGGCCAATTAGATGACATATTAAATAAACGAATTTCTGATTTTTCCCATGATAATGGAAGTGGTAGATTTACATTATGGGAAGCTGCTTTTAAATATTATTTATCCAATCCATATATCGGAATTGGTGCGTTTAACTTCTCGAATTATTATGAGTATCAATTTAATGAAAAATTATATGTACACAATACATTTTTAGAAATTTTGTCTGAGTCGGGTACAATTGGTTTTCTTCTATATAGTGCGTTTTTATTCATATTAATGTTCAAGTTAGCGCAGCATACTTTGTTTCGTGAAAAACCATACCTTCTATTGACTATGATTGCATTTTTATTTCAGATGATGTCATTGTCACTCATTATTAACGAAGCGTTCTTTTTATTTTTAGCAGTTGTTGTGAAGTATATTTCAATATATGAAGGAAGGGGAAAGATAGATGGTAAAATGTCTATCAGCACATAATAAGGCGCCTCATGTTTCTGTAATAACACCTTCTTATAATAGTAGACGATTTATAGGTGAGACAATTTTATCTGTACAGAATCAATCGTATGAAAACTGGGAAATGATTATCGTTGATGACTGTTCAACCGACCAATCTGCCGCAAAAATTAAAGAGATAATAGAAGGAGACTCACGTATTAGGTTATTATCATTAAAAGAAAATGTTGGTGCTGCTAAAGCTCGGAATTTAGCGATTCGAGAGGCAAGAGGAAGGTACATTGCCTTTTTAGATAGTGATGATATATGGTTGCCGCATAAATTGAAGACACAATTGTTATTTATGGAAGAAATGAATATTGCTTTTTCATATGCGTCGTATAGTTTAATTGATGAAAATGGTAATGAATTAAATCGCGAAGTGAGTGTACCAAAATCTGTTGATTATCATTATTTAGTAGGAAATACAATTATCGGGTGTTTAACGGTGATGATTGATCGTGAAAAAATTCCGTATGTCGAAATGCCTAGTGTACAGCCGGAAGATACAGCGTTATGGCTGAACTTATTACATGAAGGGCATGAAGCAAAAGGGATACAGCAAGTATTAGCGAAGTATCGAATTGTAGCAAATTCTGTTTCGAGAAATAAAGTTAGAGCAGCTTTTCGGTATTGGAAATTATTAAGGGACCAAAAAAGTCTTAATGCAGTGCAAAGCTTTTACTATTTTAGTAAGTATGCTTATCATGCTTATAAAAAAAATAAAATCAATGTAGTTGGGAAGACGCAATTATGAACATACTGTTGATGACAGATAAATTGATAACTGGCGGAGCCGAAAATTATTTCTGTAAATTAGAAAATAATTTGCGTTATGAGGATTTTAAGATTTATACAGCTGCAGGTGATGGAGAACTATATGAATCCCTTACTAGAAAAGAAAATTTTATATTACTTAGTCGATGGAATCATTTGAGAAATATTTATTATTTACGAAACGAAATTTGTAAACGAAAGATAGAACTTATTCATGCAAATAGTTTGCGAATGGTATTATATGCTTTTCTACTTCAAAAGTTTATTAAAAAAAAGATGAAAATTGTTTATACGAAACACAATGTAACGATATTAGAAAAGAAAATGCCAACGCTTTTTTGGTATTTCATGAATAAATATGTGAACAATATTATTACAGTAAGTGAGTTTGAAAAGAACAATTTAATTTCAATTCATGTAGCAGAAGAAAAAATAAATACAATTTATAACGGTGTTGATATTGAAAAGTTTTTATTCCAGCAGAAAAAGAAAGAATCTACATATAAAATAGGGATATTAGCTAGATTATCCAAAGAGAAAAACCATCAACTATTTGTCAAAATTGCAAATGTGTTGAAAAAGAGAAATGATTTTATGTTTTATATTGCTGGTGATGGACCAGAGAAAGAATCGATTATGAAAGAAATAGAAAAATATGGATTGCAGCAAAGGGTGAAGATGCTAGGGAATATTTCAGAGCCGCATGAGTTTATAGGGAATATGGACGCCTTACTTTTATTATCTTTTCGTGAAGTGTTTCCAATGGTAGTAATTGAAGCGATGGCTACAGGGACACCAATTGTTTCAATAGATGTTGGTGGAATACATGAAGCGGTAATAGATGGAGAGTCAGGTGTTTTGATATCTGAATATTGCGAATCCGAATTCGCAAGTGCGCTTGAGGAACTACAAGGGAATGAAGAAAAGGTAACTGCTATTAGATTGAAAGCACGAGAGAAAGCAATGAGATATTTCTCGTTAACTAAAATGATAGAGGAAACGAAAAATATATATGAATTAAACAAATGACCGAGTAGGTCGTTTGTTTTTTTTATTATAGAAACTTTTAAGAGACAACTCACATATTATATGAAAAAGGTAATATGAGGAGTGAATTTATTTTGTCAGAATATATTTCATCCCAAGAAGATTGTGCGCCAGAAAGTAGCGTTCATATTGATTGTTTTGGCGCAGTTCCAAACTCGGGAAATGATAGCTCATTAGCAATTCAGCAAGCTATTGATTATTGTGTAGCGAATCGAATTTCGACGGTTAGAATTACAGGGGTAAATACGTACAAAATTGTAAAGCCGATTGTTATTAAATCAAACGTAAGATTAGAGTTGGATCCTACCGTAACACTGCAAATTGATGGGGATTTTAATGCATTTGAGCTACAAAGTAACGCTTCGATAGTTGGTGGTACTCTTCAAGTTATAAATCCATTGTTTCAATCTGCTGTTATTTATGTTTCTGGTTCACAACAAATCGAAGTACCTAATCAATCTGTTATATCAAATATAAATATAATAAATACAACTCCATCGTATAAAGGAAAAGCTATACATTTTTATTGTCAAAAGGCATGGGATTTTATTAGTTTCTTTCAAGTTAAATTTATTCAAATTAAAAACTTTCAAACTGCAATACATTTGAAGACAGAATATATAAATGATATCAATACACCTTGCTGGATTAACGCCAATGTATTTCAATCTATATTTATTGATGGATGTGTGTATGGGATTGAAGTAGATGGAAATAGTGATTTGCCAAATGAAAGTTCAGGAAATACGTTTCATGATATTCAAGTGCAATGTAGACAACAAACGGAAAAAGTAATTCGTTGTTCAGGTGCGTATAATACATTTGATTGTATGATCTGGGATACGTACCGGATGAGTAGTGAACAAATTGTTATTGAATTTTCTTCCAATTCTCATCGTAACTACCTTTTTTCAAATCTGCTTTCGACAACTATTGTAGATAAAGGACAGTACAATGTTTGTAAGTCTACTTATGAAGAATCCCTACGAATTCAGTTACCTTTGACGTTAAATAGACCTCATTTAATAGGAAATCAAGATGATATTTTAGTAAATGCTCAGCAGAAATATAACGTTAAGCAAGTAAGTGGAAAAGTGCCGTACGGGGGAAATCTCACAAATTGCCTTAATTTAATAGATGAACAAAGTGTAAACTATATTGACGTTCCAGGTAGTAATCCAGTTGTAATTGAAATGGATTTTACGAAAAAACCAATACAAATGTTAAATTGTTTTGGAATGTATTTTGGATGGGGAGAGAGCCCAAAGAAAATTAAAATTGAATATGCATTAAGTGCAACTGGAAGTTGGGTTATCGCGTTGGATGTTCCATTAAATGTTGGCGATACAATTATATCGAATATGAAGGCCAGTCAGTTATATAAAGTTAGAATTACATTAAGTGGTTATTCTCAAGATCATAAACGTTTTCGAATTAATCGTATCTTTGCAAGATCTTCTATGGAAAATGGGAGTGCTTGGTTAGCGACAACTGGCGGAAGAATGTTTGGAGATATTGAAATAGAGGCAAGTAAAGGTATAATTATGAAGACTGCTAGTGGAGTGAAATGGAAAGTTACCATTAATGAAGCTGGCCAACTTATTACGACTAAAATAACTTGAGGTGGTGTTTAATCGTATATCCTTGGACGAGTTACAACGTAGTGGAATATAGGTAATGAAAAAGAGATTGTAATTTGGTTTCAACCAAACTACAATCTCTTTTTTGTTTCAATTACTTCCACCAAATCCAAGTCCAAAGGTAGTTTCGTACATTTCGAGGAGTAATGCGAATGAAGCGTTCACCGTCAAAGAAGCAATTTAAATTTGGAAGTGTTTCATCTGGATTTTCTGGAACAAAGGTGACGATGTTTTCGTTACTTGTAACGGTTACTGTAATTGGTGGGTCGGTAGGCGAGACTTGAAGTTGTAACGAAATATTGGCCGTATTTTTAAACTCATTATTAACAGGTGGACTTATTACTTGTACTGTGAATAACACGATAATTGTTTCGTTTGGTTCCAAATTAGTAGCAACTAGGAAACCGATATTCGGATTCGCTAGTGGAGAGCGTTCACCGTTAATAAAGACAGTGCCATTTATAAATTGTAAACCTGCTGGAATAGTATCTTGTAACGAAATATTTGAGAGTGAAATTTTGGAAGTATTTGTAATGCGTACCGTGTAATCAAAATATTGATTTAAATAAGCTGAGCTGACGGAAGCATTTTTCGTGACTGTTGCAGTTATAAATTGAACTGGTATACGAACGATATTTGAATTAACAATGAAAGTAATAATTGGATCCTGTGGTGTCAACTGAAAAGCAGCGGTAACTGTTGCAGAATTTATAATTGTACTGTTTGAAGGAATAGAAGTTGCGAGAACTTGAAATGTTATAGTTGCTACTGTACCTGCAGATAAAGAACCAATATTAATACCAGTGTCTGGACGAACATTTGGAACGGGAGTGCCGTTAATGGTTACGCTGTTTTCTATAAATGTTGTACCAGCTGGAATTGTGTCTATAACAGAAGTACTGATTGTAGGAATTGGGGAATGATTGAATACCGCTAATGTGAATGTAATGATATCTCCTATAACGACAATAGATTTGTCAGCTGTTTTTTCAATGCGAACCATCGGATCAATAACTGTCGTTGTAACGGTATTTGTTTGTTTTGTAATTGTAATAGGTGGTTTTGTTGGATCAATGATAACGGTATAGGAAACAGAAGCATCATTATTAATTGTAGATTGAAGAGTAGAAGAAGATATTGTCACTTGGAACGTAATAATAACAAATTCATTAGGAGCAAGATTTCCTAACGTAATACCATTTTCAGGATTCTCATTAGGCTGATTGATTCCGTTAATCGTAACACTACCAGCAACAAAAGTCGTATCTATTGGTACGGCGTCTATGGCAAGAAGGTCTTCAATCGTTACATTACCGCTATTCGTAATCGTAATTGTATACGTTAAAGTTTGACCAGGTAAGGCGTTTGTTACATCAGCAGACTTAAAAGCAATGACATTATCATTTTGGACAGTAGTTTTGACAGTATTTGTTGTAGTCGTATTTGTAACAGGTACGTTATTTGGGTTGACTATATAGTTAAAAGTAGTAATTGCGTTGTTGTTTAGTTCATTTGGTGTTGGAATAGAAGTCACAGTTACTTGGAATGAAACGATAGCATCTCCACCAATAGTTATAGTACCAATTGGTATGCCGCTTACTGGATTCACTCCTGGAAGAGTTTCTCCGTTTACAATGACGCTATTTTCTATAAACGTAGTACCTTGAGGAATAATATCTTGAATGATTACATCATTTACTGCAACATTACCGGTTTGATTTAGTGTAATCGTATACGTTAACGTATCACCAACCGTTGCAAATGCAAGGTCAACAGCTTTATTACTATTCAAATTCGCATGATTAATTTCTGTTAAAGCAGCTGATGAAATAATAGTTTCGGTAATAGGTGGTCGATTTGGTACCGTGTATTCATATTCAATTGTACTCGTGTTAGAGATTGGATTTGTTTGTGGAATCGAAGTAACCCGTACTTGGAATAGAATGGTTGCTGTCGTATTAGGCGGAATGTTATCAATTTGTATACCGTTAAGTGGATTGTCATTTGGCCGAGCGTTGCCATTCACGATAACACTATTCTCTATAAAGCTCGTATTTGCTGGGATGATATCTGTAACAATAATGTTTTCTACTTGTATATTCCCATTGTTTGTAATGGAAATAGTGTAAGGGATAATAGTTTGTAGGTCAGCATATTGGATAGGTGTTGTTTTTGTCGCAATTACATTAGCAGAAATAACTTCAGTGAAGGTAATATTGCTAGTCGATATTTGTTCTTCCACGTTTATTGTATAACGAGAAGTTGATTGATTTTGAACACGACCGCTGGCTGGAAGAGCTACGACGGTAACAGAAAATGTGACTGGGATAGAAGTGTTAGGAGCAATCGTTCCTACAAGTATACCAGCACTTGGATTGGCATTAAGCTGAGGAATGTTATTTACTAAAACGCTACCGTCAATAAAGGTTGTTCCATCAGGTATATTGTCTGTAAATACAACAGCAGTTGCATCCGTATTCCCCGTATTCGTTAAAGTTGTTGTATAAGTTAAAATGTCACCAATCGTTACAGAGGTCAAATCAACAGTTTTAAGTGAAACGATATCAGCATCATTAATTTGAACAAAAGTAGTATTGGAAGTAGTAGATTTTTGAATTGGTGCAAAGTCAGAATTGAAAATAAAGTCGTAGACGATGTTTGCAGTATTAGGTGTTGGATTTACAGCAGGTAAATTCGTAACGGAAACTTGGAATGTTATTGTAGCCATTTGACCTGCTGCGACATTAGGAATGGAAAAGCCGATATTTGGATCTGCTGCAGGAAGCACAGTATTATTAACTATTACACTTCCTGGAATAAATACTGTTCCATTCGCTATAGTATCTGTAAAAAAGATGGAGTTAGTTGTAGTCGATCCATTATTTTGAGTGAATACTGTATATTCAATGGTTTCATCAATGTTAGCTAATACAGTATTAGTGGACTTTGTAGCAATAAGAATAGCATCAATAAATTGTATGTTTGTAGCATTGGAAGAGGTCGTTTCTGAAATTGGTGGTGTGCTTGGGTCTGGTCGATACTCATAGTGAATGACGGCGATATTATTAATGTTATTTTGTGGCGGTATAGAAACTACGCTTACTTGGAACGTAACAATAATCGTATTATTTGGAAGAATTATATCAAGATTGATACCGGTAATTGGATTTTCGTTAAGTCTTGGTACGCCATCTACAAGAATGCTATTTGGAACGAATGTGGTGCCAGAAGCAATTGCGTCAAGTAGGAGAGTATTTGTAATAGGTATTGTACCGGCGTTTGTAACTGCGACTGTATATGTGATGATTTGACCGATACGTGTAATGGATCTGTTAGCGGATTTAATTGCACTAACATTTGCCGTTCGCACTTCAGTATTTACTGCATTTGATAACGATCTACGCTGAATAATTGGAGAACTAGGGTCAATTTGGTATTCGTACGAAGTGTCTGAAATATTAATGACTGTATTGCCCTCTGGTATATTTGTAAGTTGTACTTGGAATGAAATAGTGACTGTTTCATTTGGTTGTATCGTGCCGAGAGTTACTCCGTTTTCAGGATTCACGCCAGGCTGAATTACATTATTTATTGCTAAGCTATCTTCAATGAATATAGTACCTTCTGGAATGGTATCAATGAACACGATATTGTTAGCCGGAACGGTTCCTATATTTTGAAGTGTATTTGTGTAGGTAATCATTTGCCCGATTGATACGAAATTTACATCCGCACTTTTAACAGAAATAATATTTGCATTTTGAAGTGATGTTGTAACAATGTTAGAATTTGCAGAGCGATTTACTGGTGGGGCTGTAGGAATACTTACATATTGGTAAGTTGCTGAAGATTGATTTACAATTTCAGTTTCATTCGGTGGATTATTTGTTTGCACTTGAAATAGTATCGTTTTGGAACTGTTTGCTGGAATTGTTCCAATCGGTATTCCGTTTTCAGGGTTTACACCTGGCTGAAGGACACCATTAATTGTGACACTATCGGGAACGAATGTAGTCCCAGCAGGGATAGAATCTGTAAAATTAATATTTATTGCGTCAACATTACCGATATTTTTCACTTCAGAAATATAAAGGATAGTTCCACCGATATCTACAGTTGTTGGATTGGATGTTTTTGTAATTGTCAATTGTGCTTGCACGAAATTTGTAATAACGATATTACTAGTAGATGTTTCAGTAATAGGCGGTTGCCCTGGGTCTGGTTGGATTGTATATGTTGTATTGGATTGATTTGTAATCGATTCTTGGGAGAATGAATCGTTAATAAGAATTTGGAACGAAATAAGGTGAGTAGCGTTTGCTGCTAAAGTAGGTAAAGTAACACCTACATTTGGATTGGCACCAAGTATAGTTGTTCCGTTAAGTGTAAAACTATTTTCTACGAATGTAGTATCTTGGGGGATCGTATCTGAAAATATGAGATTCGTAGCTGGAATATTTCCGGTATTTTCTAGTGTTATTGTGTAAGTCAAAATATCACCTGTTGTTGCTTGCTGTGCATTGACTGCTTTTAAAGAAAGAATAGTCGCATCCGAAATTTGTGTGAAAGCAGGATTAGACGTAATTGTTCGAGAGATGATAGGAGCAGTTGGATCGGCGATAAAAGTATAGTCAATACGGGCTGTATTAGAAATTGGGTTTACGCTTGGAATAGATTGAACGATAACCTGGAATGCTACAGTGACGATTTCTGACGGTGTGATGGAGTTTAATGGTATTCCTATGTTAGGATCAGCATCTGGAACGGAAACGCTATTAATAGTTACG
Organism: Bacillus cereus group sp. BfR-BA-01356; assembly: GCF_022663635.1. Taxonomy (NCBI): domain Bacteria; kingdom Bacillati; phylum Bacillota; class Bacilli; order Caryophanales; family Bacillaceae; genus Bacillus; species Bacillus cereus group sp. BfR-BA-01356. Next base: position 96,068 of record NZ_JAKUFX010000005.1, read on the forward strand.
CTATTCGGAATAAAGGCAGTTCCTTCGGGGACCAAATCTGTTAAAGTAACTGTATTTGCAGTAGTATTTCCGTTATTTTGAACGACTACTGTGTAAGTGATTGTACCGTCAGTAGATTGAACGAGAGAATCTGTACTTTTAATTACGGATAACGATGCATCAACAACAGCTGTATTAACCGTATTAGACGAGGATGTTGCTGTAACAGGAGGTTGACTTGGATCGACAATATACGTGTAACTTGTAAGTGCTTGATTTATAATTGCTCCTTGCGGTGGAATAGAACTTGCAAGAAATTGGAACGTAATAGTAGCGGAATCACCTGGTGCGATAATACCAACTGGAATACCGAGAGTTGGACTTGCATCTGGAAGTGAAATCCCGTTGAGCGTAACACTATTTGGAACAAATAATGCTCCTTCAGGAACTCCGTTAATGAGTAATACAGAGTTTGCAGGGAAGTTTCCAGTATTCGTTAATGTTGCTGTATACGTAATTATATCCCCGATAGATACAATTGAGCGATTTGCTTGTAAAACAGTTGTAACAGTCGCGTTATTAATTTGTGTTGAAGCGCTATTAGAATTTATCGTGCCTGTAACAGGAGGAGAGGCCGGATCAACGATGAATGTGTATTGAATAGATGCTACGTTTGTAATCGGATTTGAAGGTGGAGTTGATGTAACTATGACTTGGAAAGTAACGGTTAAGGAACTACCTGCGCTAATTGTTCCGATATTCACTCCGTTATTTGGATTTGCACCTGGAATGGTACTTCCATTTACAGCAAAACTATTTTCAACAAAGGTTGTTCCTGCTGGAACTGGGTCTGAGAAATTTACATTCGTAGCGTTTGTATTGCCGCTATTTTGAATCAAAACTGTATAAGTGATCGTATCTCCAATATTTGCAAAGGCTGTATTAGCAGTTTTTACAGCTGAAAGTATTGCTGTATTAATAGAAGTAACGAAGACATTCGTTTCCACATTGCCAGGCTGAGCCAGTAATGCATTGCCTACGTTATATTGGAAGTTAACAAATCCTAAGTTTTGGAGTTCAGGTGTGAACGTTGTTGGATTACTTACGATTTGTACTTGAAATATGATTGTAACAGTTTGATTTGGATTGATTATATTTATGCCAACACCGTTAATAATCGAAGCGGATGGTAATGGAGTGCCATCAACAATAACTGATCCTGCAACAAATTGTGTCCACGATGGTAAAGGGTCTGAGAATATAGCGTTGTTAGCAGGAATATTGCCTGTGTTCGTAATAGTCGTTGTATACGTAATCGTATCACCAATCGTCGCAAAAGTTTTATCTCCTATTTTAATAGTATTTAAAATAGCACTTTCAATTTTTGTTGTAACGTTGTTAGAAATAATATTTTTTGAAACTGGGGGATTAGCTGGATTAACGATATGTTGAAAGCTAACGCTAGCTTGATTAGTAATTGGATTTATAGGCGGAATTTCATTGGCGATAATGTGAAATGCTACGATGACAGATTCGTTTGGCGCGATATCACCGATTGGAACGCCTGTAATGATATCTGCATTTGGGATGCTAGTTCCGTTCAGTGTAAAGCTATTCGGTTCAAAGGAAGTTCCGTCTGGAATAAGGTCGGTAAAAATAACATTTGTTGCACTCACATTTCCGCTATTTGTAATTGTAACGTTGTAGGTAATATCCTGCCCGATATCTACCGTAGATACATTTGAATTTTTTTGTGCAGTAAGGATAGCGCTATTAATTTGTGTTGTCGTTGTATTAGATTGATTAGAAGTTGTAATAGGTGGCTGGCTAGGATCAACGACATAATGATATGTGGTAGAAGCAGAGTTAGAAATGGGATTAAGTGTTGGAAGTGTAATAACAGTTGCTTGGAATGTAACGATTGCCGTATTACCACCATTAATGGAACCAATATTTACACCAGTTGATAAATCGGCGTTTGGAATGGTTTGCCCATTAGCTGTGAAACTATTTGGAACGAAACTTAAATTGCTATCAAGAATATCGATAATAGTTACATCAGTTGCGGTCACATTCCCGGTATTAGGAAGGTTAAGTGTAAATGTTATTGTATTACCAACATCCGCAAAAGTAAGATTGGCTGTTTTGGTGCTAATAATAGTTGCGTTGTTTATTTGAAGGAGTGTAGTGTTGGAAGTAGCTGCACTTGAAACGGGAGGATTAACAGGATCAACAGTAAATTCATACGTCGTTGATGCTGTATTTGGTGCTGGGTTACTAGGGGGAATGCTGTTCACTGTAACTTGAAAGACGATACTATATATTTCGTTTGGTGGAAGTGTTGCAAGTAATACACCTGTATTTGGATCCGCGTTAGGTTGTAAAACGCCATCGACAGTTAATGTGTTAGGAACAAATGTGAGTCCACTTGGTAATGTATCTGTGAATACAATATTAGTTGCATCGGTATTGCCTACATTGGTAATAGAAGTAGTATAAAAAGCAGTTTGCCCGATATCTGCAAAGGATACACTTTCATTTTTCGTCATAGACAATATTGCTTCGTTAATTTGGGTTGAAACAGGATTACTAATTGAAGTTTCTGCATCAGGTGGTGAGACTAATTGATACGATGTTGATGAGAAATTTACAATTGGGTTTTGGTTTGGTAATGATGTTACAGTAACTTGGAACGAAACTGTTACTGTAGTCCCGGCTGTTATTGTCCCAATATTCACACCGTTCGATGGATCCGCCCCACTTTGAGGAACTCCGTTAATAGAAAATGTGTTTGCAATAAATGTAGTGACGCTTGGCACTGTATCTGTAAATATAACATTTTGTGCAGATGAGTTTCCATTGTTTGTTAAAATGACAGTATAAGTGAGTGTGTCTCCAATACGACTAAAGGATTTATCGACTTGTTTTAATGAAAGAATGTTAGCTGTATTAATCGTAGTAAACACTGTGTTTGAAGTAACGTTTCTTGAAACAATCGGTGCATTTGGATCAGCGATAAATGTGTAAGAAGCAGTAGCGGAATTGGCTACAGGATTTTGGTTTGGTGTAGAAGTAGCAGTAACTTGAAATGCGATAGATATTGATTTGTTAGGAGCAATTGATCCGACTGTTATACCTGTATTAGGATCGAGTCCGATGTGTGTACTGCCATTGATTGTGACACTATTCGGAATGAACGTTGTGCCGTCTGGAATAAGATCAGTGAAAGTAATATTCGTTGCATTTGTATTGCCATTATTCGTTAAAATGGTTGTATAGGTAATGGTATCACCTAGTGTAACAATTGTTTGATCGACCGATTTTGCCATCGTTATCATAGCATCTAGTACCGGATTTGTAACGATATTCGTTGAAGTAGAAGTTGTAATAGGAGTTCCGTTTGGATCGACAGAATAAGAATATAAAATTGTGTCATTACCCATAATTGAACTTGAAGGGGGAACAGAAAGAACATTTGCTTGGAAAGTAACGGTTACTGTTTCACCAGGAGCGATATTTGGTATAGTTACTCCAAGTGCTGGTTGCGCACCAGATTGCTGAACCCCATTTATTTTGACTGAGTTTGGTATAAAGGTAGTGTTAGCTGGAATTGCGCTCGTGAACGTTATATTCGTTGCAGTCGTATTTCCTGTATTTGTAATAGTTGTTTTATACGTAATCGTATCTCCAACAGAAATGATAGATTTATCAACGCTTTTTTGGTCGTTAATATTGCACTATTAATTGTTGTCGAAACAGCATTAGATACGTTCGTTTGTGTTACGGCAGGTTGGCTAGGATCAACTACATGTGCAAATTGTACAGAACTAAAATTAGAAATTGGATTTATACTTGGAATGTTTGTAACAAGTACGTTGAGAGTAATCACGGCCGTTCCATTTGGGTTTATATTTCCAATCTGAATCCCGTTAGATGGATTTCCGATTTGCTGTGTACCAGAATCGTTTGTAAGAGTGCCAGATATGAATGTCGTCCCATCAGGTAAAGTATCCGTGAAAATTATATTTTGTGAAGTGACATTTCCAGGGTTACTTAATGTAATTGTATAAGAAATTGTATCACCAATCGTTGCGAAAATTTTATCTACAGATTTGATTGCCACAATTTCTCCAGAATTTATTTGTGTCGAAACAGAATTAGATGTCGTATTTCGTGAAACAAGTGGTAAATTAGGTCCTGTCATAAATTTATAATCAATAGAAGCGCCGTTTACAACCGGTGAGTTTGGTCCGCCTGGTCCAATTGTGAAAATTGGATTTGGAATGCTAACTACTTGCACACGGAAGGTAACATTTATAAAATCTCCGGCAATAATATCTCCAATTGGTATCCCGTTCGCTGGATTTACTCCAGGTAATAAAACTCCGCCTACTCGAACGCTATCTTCTATAAATACTGCGTCATTTGGAATCGGATCTGTAAAAATGATATTCGTAGCAGTTGTGTTTCCTATATTTTCTAATAAAACTGTATACGTTAAAAATGAATTTCCAGGTGCTATGTCAGAAAATAGCCGATCCACACTTTTCGTTGCTTGAATAATTGCTTCGTTAATTTGAACTAAAGTTGGATTACTTGTAGCTGTTTCTGTCACCGGCGGCTGGGTAGGATCAATAATGATCGAGTATGTCGTGCTAGACTGGTTCAAAGTTGGATTTGTAACTGGTATTGAGCCAACGATAGCTTGAAAGCTAATTGTTGTCGTTCCTCCAACTGGAATTGAGTCTAAAGAAATCCCGCTATCTGGTCTAAATCCAAGTTGTGGGATGGTATTAATTTGTACGCTATCAGGAACGAATGAAAGTTCAGGTGGTAATATATCGATAAAAACAGGTGTGTTTGCGGCAGTATTTCCGCTATTGGTGAGGGTAGTTGTATACGTAATTGTATCTCCAACAGCAGCAAAAGCACTGCTTGCAGTTTTTGTTGCGATAACAGAAGCAGTATTTACTTGTGTAAAGGTTTTATTAGATTGAACTGTTCGTGAAACTGGCGGTTCATTTATATCTACAATAAAGCTATATTGAAGCGATGATTTATTCGGGATTGGATTAGGGTTTGGAAGTGTTGTAATGTTTACTTGAAAACTGAGTGTAGCAGATGCATTTGAATTCAAGTTACCAATATTGATACCGTTTTGTGGATTTGCATTCGGAACGGTTACACCATTTATCTTAAAGCTATTTGGGATAAAGGTAGTACCGTTTGGAATTGTATCAGTAAAAATAATGTTGTTCGCAGTAGTATTTCCGTTGTTTGTAACAGCTGAAGTGAATGTAATTGTATCACCAATTGTAGCGAAAGTTGTACTAGCGCTTTTATTTATTACTAAAGTAGCGTCAATAATTGGTGTAACTGTTGTATTTGTTACAGTGCTACCAACAGCAGGAGATTGGTTTGGATTTACGGTATATTCATAATTTACAAGAGCATTATTTGTTAATGTGCCACTAGGTGGTATCGCTAAAATTTGTGCTTGAAAAGTAATGAATACAGTATCTCCTGGCGAAATATCTGCCAAGTGAACACCAAGTGATGGATCTAATCCTGGTTGTGGAACATTATTGATCGTTACGGAGTTTTGGATAAATGAAGCTCCTGCGCCAAGCCCATCTGTTAAAACAGTTGCACTAGCAGGGGTATTACCTGTATTTGTTACTGCAATCGTATAAGTAACGATATCTCCAATTGCAGCATTCGGTGTGTTCACTGATTTTGTAGCGATAATCGTAGCGTTATTAATTTGAGTTGTTATTACGTTACTTAACGTATTGGCGGATGCTGGAGGTAAGTTAGGGTCTATGACGTACTGGTACGTTGTATTGCTTTGGTTCGGGATTGGATTTGGGTTCGGTATAGAATTTACTTGTACTTGGAACGAGATGATCGTATTTGCATTCTGATTTATTGGATCGATTGCAATTCCGCTTGCTGGATTGACATTAGGCAGTGTATTCCCATTTACAGTAACACTATTAGGAATAAACGATGTTCCGTTTGGAATTACATCTGTAAATATTACATTTGATGCAAGTGTGTTCCCGTTATTCGTTAAAGTAGTCGTGTACGTAATAATATCATTTACGTTAGCAAACTGTTTATCTGCAGATTTAGTAGCGGCAATTGAGGCGTTATTAATAGTTGTCTGTACAGTGTTAGAAGCAACCATCTGCATCACAGCAGGTTTGGATGGATCATACGTATATTGGAATGTTGTGCCTGATTGATTTGTAATTGGGTTTACAGCAGGGATAGTTGGTACAAAAACTTGAAATGCAACGGTGCGTGATGAATTCGCTCCTATCGTACCAATTGAAATGCCGGTGGCAGGATTTGCGTTAGCTACAGGGACATTATTAATCGTTACAGTATTAGGAATGAAGAGGGTACCCGCTGGAATGATATCTGTAAACGTTACATTAGCAGCAGGGATATTCCCGTTATTTGTTAAAATAGTTGCATATAGTATGACATCACCGACATCAGCGAAGTTTGTACTCGTTAGTTTTGTAGCAACGATATTAGCAGTATTAATTTGTGTAGTTACTATATTGCTAGCAGCGTTTCTAACGAGAGCAGGTAAATTTGGATCAGCGATAAAGCTATATTGAAGTGAAGCGCTGTTTTGAATTGGGTTTGGTGAAGGTAGCCCATTTGCACTTATTTGAAAAACAATCGTTGCAAAACCACCTGAAGGAATGGAGCCGACTTGAAGACCGGTACTAGGGTCTGCACCTTGTTGTAAAGTACCACCTATAAAAATACTATTTGGTACGATAGTGGAGCCGTTAGGGATTATATCGGTAACAATAACATTATTTGCTGTAGTATTGCCAAGATTAGCTAAAGAAATTGTATATGTGATTGGTTGCCCGACATCGGCGATAGTTAAATCTACTTCTTTGACAATCACTACATTTGCTAAATTAATTTGTGTACTTACAGTGTTACTTACAGATGTTTCTATAGTTGGTGGATCGCCCGGATTTAGAATAAAGCTATACTGTGTACTAGATGAATTTAATGTTGGGTTTTGTGTTGGTAAAGAGGTGACGGTTACTTGATAAGAGACAGTAAGTGAGCCATTAGCAGCAATGGAAGGTAGTGGAACACCTATATTTGGATCTGCGTTATTTTGGAGTACACCATTAATAAGAAAAGTGTTTGGAATAAAGGTAGTACCGTCTGGATTCGTATCTACGAAAGTAGGACTATCAGCAGAAACACTTCCTGCATTCGTCAAAGTAACAGTATAAGTTAATATATCCCCTACGGTAGCGAACGCTCGGTCCACTGTTTTGGCTGAAATGACATTTGCATCGTTTACTTGAGTAAATGTAGTAGTTGAAGTAGTGTTCTTACTTACAGGTGAAGCGTTTGGATCAACGATAAAGTTATAGGAGATGGAAGCGCTATTTGAAATAGGGTTTGGATTTGGAATGCTAGTTATTACTACTTGGAATGAAGCTGTAATTGTAGTATTAGCATTGATGCTACCAATATTGATGCTAGCTGGTGTAACGCCTGGCTGAGTAACACTGTTAACTATAACGCTGTTTGGGACAAAGGCGGTTCCATTCGCAATTGAATCAGATAGTAATATATTGTTCGCTGCAACATTTCCATCATTCGTAAGAGCAAAGGTGTAAGTTAATACATCGCCAACTTCCGCAAACGTTTCATCTACAGATTTATTAACATGGAGATTTGCTAGTCTAATTGTTGATGCAACAGAATTAGAATTTGCTGTTTTTGAAGTCGGTGGCAAACTTGGATTTACAGTATATAGATAAGAAGCGAAGGCGTTATTAATGATAGGATTTTGGGTCGTAATATTGATGACTGTTACTTGGAAAGAAAGGGTAACAGTAGCCCCACCAGGGATTGTGCCGATAGGTAAAGCAACGAGAGAATCTACATTTTGTAAAACTCCGTTTAGTGTTACAGTACCAGGAGTCAATATCGTTCCGTTTGGAAGTGGATCTGTTAGTTGAACGTTATTAGCGGCCGTATTTCCACTGTTTGTAATAAGGATTGTATAACTTATTGTTTCACCAATTGTAGCAAATTGTTTATTTGTTGATTTTGTTAATGTTACATTCGCATTGTTAATTTGAGTGGAAACGAGATTCGAAGAAATATTTTTTGTAACAGGTGATTGGCTAGGATTGACAGTATATTGATAAGAAGCGCTTGATCCGTTAGATACGACATTTGACGTGGGTATTGTGTTTACTACTACTTGAAATGCAACATTTTTTGTTGTGCCGCTTGTTATGGATCCAATGTTCACGCCGGTAGCGGGATTTGCACCCACTTGTGTCGTGCCATCTATTGTTAAACTGTTTAGAACGAAAGTTGTTCCAGTAGGGATGATATCTGTAAAAATAACATTGTTCGCATTTGTATTACCTGTACCTGTAAAGGAAACGGTGTACGTTAGTGTATCACCAATATCTGCAAAATTTTTATCTACTGCTTTCGTCATTGTTACAGTAGCATTATTCACTTGAGTGGAGACAATATTTGTCGTATCAGTCCCACTTACTGCTGGTTGATTAGGTACAGGAATGTATTGATATGTTGTTGTTCCACTATTTAATATTGGGTTTGTTTGAGGGATAGAAGGAACGAGCACTTGGAATGAAATAGTAGTAGTGGAATTTGCGGCAATTGAACCAATTGTTATACCATTAGCGGGATTTGCGCCAGCTTGAGTAACTCCGTTCACAGTTACACTCCCTGGAATGAAAGTAGTCCCGCTAGGAATCGGATCCGTATATATCACATTCGTTGCAGCGATATTTCCTATATTAGCTAAGGCAATACTGTAAGTTAATGTTTCACCAATATCGGTAAAAAGTTTGTTAACTGATTTTGTTCCATTAATATCTGCAAGGTTAATTTGTGTTCCAGCAGAGTTACTTGTTGCAAGACCATTAAAAGTTGTTCCTCCGGCGATTGGTGTATATTGAAATGTAATATTAGCAGTGTTAGAGATAGGATTTTGACTTGGAAGAGAAACGACAGTAGCTTGGAAAGTTACTATACGAGAAGCACCATTATTAATTGTTCCAAGAGATATACCAGCCGCAGGATTTGCATTTGTTTGTGGTACGTTATCTACTGTTACAGTGCCGGGTATAAAAGAAGTACCATTAGGGAGACTATCTATAAAAATAGCGTTATTGGCAGGAAGAAGCCCGGTGTTAGGGATAGTAACTGTATAAGTGAGAATATCTCCAATTGCAGCAACACTTTTATTCACGCTTTTCGTCGCTTGTATATTTGGTGAGTTTATATTAATTTGTAAGCCTACTGTATTTAACATATATGCGTCTCCGTTAGTAGTTAAACGGATTGCGGCGGATACTTGTGAGTTTGTTAAATAAGGAGAAATATCAATGGAAGTAATGTCCCAGCCCTGTCTTCCTGCGGAGATGTTTGTACTTGTAGAAGCACTTTGATTTCGCGTTCCAAATGTCCCAGTTGTATCTAAGTTTCCTGCAGCATTATTAACTTGAGAACCGAAGAAATTATTTATGGCATTATTTGGCCCAGATAAAGCATTTAATGAACTGAAATTTGGTCCAAATAAAGCTTGATCCCCGGTTAAATCTGCATCTCCTTCGGTAGAACTTAAAAATAATCTCCCGCTTACTGGTCCTCCTGAAGGTGTTAAAAATCCAGAAACAGATACATCGGCACTACCAGTTTCTGCAGAAACACGGTTACCAGCTACATAAATGGTTAAGTTTCTTGCTGGCAATGTCCCGTTTTGATAAGCGACGATAAGCGTCCATCCAGCCGAATTAATTGTTCCATTAGAAGCATCTATAGGATCTACAAGTCCAGGAACCGCTCCTGTAGTATAGGAACCAGCACCTCCCGCTTGAATAAGAGTTGTTACGTCTGCTGAACGAGTGTAAAAGCCAAATGTAATAGAGTTTGAAACGAAAGTTTGATTTGAAGCCGTAACAGATGAAGGAGTAATCGAGTATGTTGAAACAGGTGTTGTAAAAGAAACTGGGTTTCCTAATACACTTGTAATGTTTTGATCACGAGATAAATAGTTTCCACCCCAAACGAGTTCTGCGTAAAGAATAGTACTACCAGCAGGGATATTTAAAATAGCGGTAGAACTATTTTGTGTATAGTTTAATGTTGTACCAGCAGGAAAAGTAGTTACTTGTAAAGCAGTATTCGTAGTTGCGAATGCACCAATTGCCCCGATTGTACCAGCACGGTTTTGATTGCTGATTTTACTTAAGCCTAAAGTATTACCTGTAATAGCGAGTGCGCCGTTAGTGGTGGTAGAAAATCGATTCGTAATGGGCATGTTGTCACCTCATTTACAATATAGTCTTGGTCAAAATAACATATGTGTGTGACAAATAAAGGGAAACATGTACAAGTTGATTTCGTAATAATGATTTAAATGTCTAGATAAGGGGATGGAGTATGAGTGAATTGGAAATTAGGGTGGAGCGTCTTAGGGAAGCAAAAACAGGGAATATTGTATCATTATCTTCTTATATTGGGTGGGATTATAACAGAGAAGAAATTGAGACTATTTTTAACGCAGGGATTGTATACGGTGTTTGGAATGAGAGAGAGGAACTAATTGCTAGCGCGGCAATAATATTATATGGGGAGAAATTAGCGTCTATCGGAATGGTGATTGTACATCCAGATTATAAGGGGAGAGGGATTGGAAAGATAATAACGGAAGCGTGCGTTAAAAGCGTATCAGCTCATACTCCAATTATGCTTATTGCTACGGATGAAGGGAAACCTTTATATGAAAAGTTAGGATTTAGGGCAGTAAGTTATGTTTCTAAATACATATGTAACTCATACAATGCGAAAGATTATTGTATAAGAAATGAAGATTATGTGATGAATTATGAAGAGGGTGATTTAGAAAAAATAATAAAAATAGATGAATATGCGTTTGGAACAAATAGAAAAGAGTTTTTAAAGAAAAGAATTATGCAAAGTGAACAGTGTATCGTTGTAAAGGACAAGGAACAAAATGTATTAGGTTACGGTTTAAGCATACAAACACCAGAAAATAAGATAATAGGGCCGGTTGTTGCTAAAAATGATGAGATGGCAATGAGAATTGTACATGATTTAGCAAAAGGGCATAATGGTAAATTAAGAATTGATGTACTAGAAGGAAAGAAAGATTTCATGAAAGTATTAGAGATTGCTGGTTTTAAAAAGGTGAATACACCACCAATTATGATGAAAAATAGCGGTCAATTATTAAAAAGGAATAATGAGTTATATAGCATTGCAGCACAAATTTTTGGGTGAAAAAGAATCCTTCTGAATGAAGGATTCTTTTTCGCTAATCACGATATTGATCATGAGTCGGCTGAAAGAGGTCTTCCTCGATATCTCTCACCATAGAAAAATGATCAACGTTATAATGACCGTGTAAAGTTTTATTGTGATGACCAATAATTTGTTCTGCAGACAATACATTAGAATCAGTTGTTGAATGACCGTTTTTAATTAATGTAACGTCAAATCCTTGTACAGTTGCTGCTCTAACTGCAGTGTCAATGCAATGTTCTGTTTTACATCCGCCTATAACAATATGATTAATGTTTTCTTCTTTTAAAAGTTCAAGTAAAGAAGTGCCGTAGAATGAATTGGTTGCTGCTTTATTAATAAAGATTGCAGACTGAGGTATTTGAATTTGATTATGTACTTCAAATCCTTCGCCACTACCAGAAGCAACATCGATATCTCTTACGAAAACAATAAGGGCATTTGAATCTATTGCTTTCTGCAGGGCTATATTTAGTGTAGATAATAGCTCAGTTTTACGAAAAACTTCATTTTCTTGCTCATTTCCATCAATTAATTCTTGCTGAGCGTCGATAATTAATAGTGCTTGTTTCATCGTGTCTCCCCTTTAATATGAAATAAGTTCCACTGTACATATTCCTTCAGATTGTTAGAAAATCCTCCATTGTAAGCGAAGTAGAAGATTGATTTACAAAGTTGTCAAAGAAATTTCATTCTCATAGCGTGTAAAAACATGTATGATAGGAGATGGAGAATTTTTGAGTAGGTGGGAATAACATGCAAACAGTAGAAGATTATCTTTCATTCTTACATACGAAAGGATTTAAATTATCAGAGGAAGCACAAGGGTTTATTATGTTTGGACAAGGATATACTGGTGCGTCTGATGGGATTGTGAACGCAGCAATAGAAGCGACAATTAAACATCAATTGCAGTTTGATGGTAGTTATTTCGTTGCGTTATTAGAACGATTGAAAGAGGAAGAAATTACAGATAAAAAAAGCGCTAAGGCTTTTATGCGGAAGTTACAAGCGTAACTTCACGCAGCCTGCGCTTCTTTTTTTGTTTTGGAAGGTAATTCAACAAAAATCATGCCTAGAAAAATACATAGACATCCGATAATAGCAGAAATAGAAAGTTGTTCATTTGCAACGAGAACGCCTGTTAATGCAGCAAAAACGGGCTCCATTGCGAAAATAATTGCTACCCTCGTTGGAGAAGTGTGTTTTTGTGCCGATGTTTGAATGAAAAAAGCAATAGATGTTGCAAACAGGGCAGTTAGAAAGAGTGCGAATAAAAAGGATTGATTCGTCCATAGTGATACTGAAAATAACTTTTCCCAATCTTCAAACAAAAAAGCGCAAATAGAAGAAAATATACCAACAGCTAATACTTGAGATGTGCTTAATAATAAAGGTGATATTTTTTTAGAAAAGAAGCCGTTAATAAGAATATGGGCAGCGAAAGCGACTGCACAACCAAGAACAAGTATATCTCCTATATTTAATTGGAAAGAATCAGCAGCTGTTAATAAGTACAAACCTGTTGTAGCTACAGCAATACCAAGTATGATGAAAATGGTGGCTTTTTGTTTTAAAAAGATAAATGATAAGATTGGGACCATAACAATGCTTAGCCCAGTTAAGAAACCTGCTTTTGAAGAAGTTGTATAGAGTAAGCCAAATGTTTGTAATAAATAGCCGACAAATAAGAAGAACCCAACCATTAATCCAGCTAAACTACTATGTTTTAATTCTTGTTTTGAAGTTTTCTGTGAGAAAATAATTTGAACGAATAATAAAATAATTCCAGCGAATAAAAAGCGAATACCATTAAACGTAAATGGACCAACGAAAGACATAGCGTTTTGAACGACAACAAACGTAGCTCCCCAAATAAAAGAGACAAATAATAAAGCAAGAGGAGCAATCCACTCTTTTTTCACACTCATACCCCCGTTAATTTTGTAAGATAGCTTTTCTAGCTAATTCATCAGCTACTTTATTTTGACTACTTGGAATCCACTTAATAAAAAAGAGATCGAAGTTTTTTATGTACTGCAGTGCTTCATCTAAAAGAGGTGCAAATATTTTATTTTTTGCGTATTCCTTTTCAACAGCCCGCTCAACAAGCTGCGAATCTGTACGAAAAGAGACAGTGCTATAATTATGCTCGATGCAATATTTTAATGCTAGAAGTAAAGCGCGGTATTCTGCTTCATGATTGGACATTGTTCCAAGTGGTACTGATAATTGTACAGGTGGCTGAACGCCTTTAATAAACACTCCTGCACCAGAAGGACCAGGATTTCCTTTTGATGCACCATCAATATATACTTCAATCAAAATGAGAAACCTCCAAATTATAAGATGATCCCCTACTTAAATATTTTTTTGAAGTAGGGGATAGAGTAGTTATCCGATTGTGATGCTGTAACGACATGTAAATGTTTCATTCGCTTGTAAAGATTGAATTCCCTTTTTGTCCTTGAAATCTTTTGCTGGATTTACTTCATCAGCGATTCCATACCAAGGTTCAATACATAAGAAAGGTGCGTTATTCCCTGGTGTCCATACGCCGACAAAGGGAAATCCATCAAATTCTACTTTTACAAATTTATTATGTTTATGAGAACGAATCGAAATTTCATTCGTATTCATATGTTCAAAAATAAGCGCATCATTTTTGAATAAATCATATGTAAGTGGCAATTCAGTCGTATTTTCAGCGATTAATTGCTTTTTGTTTGAAAGATAAGGTCCTTCTAATACGCTTGTTTCTAAGCGTTCCAAACCATTAAACGATAAGTGATAATCTGTAAATGATTCACCGTCCAATAAAGGGAAGTTGAATCCAGGGTGTGCTCCAATTGAGAAGAACATCTCTTTTGAAGTAGGATTGTTTACTTCATATGTTACATGAACACTTTGTCCATTTAGCTCATAAGAAACGAGTAATTCGAATTCGTATGGGTATTTTTTTAATGTTTCTTCATTACTAGTAACGGTATAAGTGATCTTTGTTTCGCTTTGTTCTTTCACAGAAAAAGTAAGATCACGGGCGAAACCGTGTTGTGTTAATGAATATGGTTTACCGTCTACGTAGTATGTATTATCTACTAATCGACCGACAATTGGGAACAAAATTGGTGCACGGCGTCCCCAATAAGTAGAATCACCTTGCCATAAATATTCTATGTTGTCTTCTTTTAAGCGAACGCTCTGTAATTCTGCACCTTTGTCAGAAATGGAAACGATCACTTTTTCATTTTGAATTGTTGCTGTCATGAAGTGAAACCTCCTAAATCTTTCATATGTTTTATTATACGTTGTCTAAAAGAAAAAAGGTAGTTCACGATAGGAATCTATTGACGAAAGAGGGGCTACCACGTAAAATATAATCTTGTTGCTTAAAAAACGAATAACGTGGTTCGAAACCATCCCACGTAAAAAAACTAAGGAGATTTTGTCATGAATATTAGAACATTAGTCGGTAATGGTATTTTAGCGGCATTATATATTGCTGTTTCTATGCTTATTCAGCCATTTGGCTTTACGAATGTACAGTTTCGTATTTCAGAGATGTTTAATCATCTCGTTGTATTTAACAAGAAAGCAATTTACGGAATTGTATTAGGTGTATTTTTAACGAATCTCTTTTTCTCACCTATGATCGCTTATGATTTAGTATTTGGAGTAGGTCAATCTATTCTTGCATTAGTTGCAACGATTATTTCTATGCGGTTTATTAAAGGTGTTTGGGCTCGTATGATTTTTAATACAGTTATCTTTACGATTACAATGTTTATGATTGCAATTGAACTTCATCTTGCATTTGATCTACCATTTATGTGGACTTGGTTAACATGTGCAGCAGGTGAATTCGTAGTAATGGCGATCGGTATGCCTGTAATGTACTGGATTAATAAGCGAGTACAATTTGAAAGATTTATGTAATAGATGAAAGAGCTATTCCTATGGGATAGCTCTTTTTGTATGTAATCATATTGAATATTATGCTGTGACTCTAGATAAAATATAATAAAATAAAGTGAGGCTTTCATTAGCTGGCTACATATAAGAAGTCTTATATAAGACCTGCGGTAGTATGTCAACTGAAAAATAATATCTTTTGAAGTTATCAAAGGACAAATTGCTTAAAAAAGACATCACGAAACTAGACCAGTATTTTATGTAAAATACT